>NZ_JAYJLK010000130.1:0-308 GCF_051948795.1 Acinetobacter sp. Lyrl_1 | reverse complement strand
AAAAAACACTTATTACTTACGTGATTTAACATCACGTAACCTGAATACTGCGGAATAGTATTCATTCTCAGTTTAGTATACTTACATGCTTTAGGAGCAATCCTAATTTCATAACATTTCTCCGTTATCGAAGCTGTGAAAGCAGATTCGTTTTTCATACGCAATGATCACCCCAATCATTGCGTATTTTTTTTATTTGAATCAGCTGTTTATACAGCTTGTACAACAATAAAAATAATTTCCCGAGATGCAAAAACTACTTGAACGGCTTTGTCGCACAAAGATTTCATAACTATATGATTTAAAAG
>NZ_JAYJLK010000129.1:0-329 GCF_051948795.1 Acinetobacter sp. Lyrl_1 | reverse complement strand
GTGCTTCTTGTATCTTGATTGATATAGTGATTAGCTACCACTATACGCAAATTGTAGAGTTTGGAGTGCTGCTAAAATCTTAAATTTGAACCTGAGATAAAACCTACAATTTGCCCTTATCCCTCATACAACTCTGAACGGTAACTAAGCACTTTGATGCTGTATTCACAAGGTAAGATGATGGTTAATGGGATAAAAATCATAGCTTAAACTCAAGGAATATCACCATGATTATGCTAGGTATTGATGTCAGTAAAACCAAAATAGATTGTTGCATTTTCCCTCAAGGTTTGACTGGAAAAAGAAAAAATAAAATATTTACTAATACA
>NZ_JAYJLK010000128.1:0-336 GCF_051948795.1 Acinetobacter sp. Lyrl_1 | reverse complement strand
TCAGCAATAAAAAATCAGCAAGGCGCTCTTTGGGATGGGTTCCCTTTAAAAAGGTGGCTATCAAATATGCCACTGGATATGTCCAGTATGGAAAACACCAATTTAAGCTTTGGGATAGCTACGGTTTAAGCAAATACACGTTAAAAACAGGTTCATTTGTAGAGGATAGCCGTGGGCGTTGGTATGTATGTCTTGTTGTTGAATCGCCTAAGCAAGATAAATCGACAGCAACCAAAGCGATTGGTATTGATCTAGGCTTAAAAGATATTGCCACCTGTTCTGATGGCACTGTAATTTCAAATCCAAAATTCTATCGAAAATATGAGCAGAAATTAG
>NZ_JAYJLK010000127.1:0-352 GCF_051948795.1 Acinetobacter sp. Lyrl_1 | reverse complement strand
CTGCTAATGTTGCAATTATTATTATGATGAGACTTGTAGTTTTTATTTTTAAATGTTACCAAGAAAAAAATATATTTTTACGCGGAGGAATTTCTAATAAATTTTCTTATATTGATGGTTCTATTGCTGTAGGAGAGGGAGTTGGAGCTGCGTATGATGGAGAATGTGCAGCTATTAATCCAAAAATTATTTTATGTGAAGATGTTGTATCTAATAAAAAGCTTATGAAAGAGATAAGATTTTTATCAAAAGCAATGTATGCGGATGATAATCTTTATACTTTGGATAATGGCCATTATTTTTTAGATTATTTAAAAATGACGAGGGTAAGTACAGATGTAAAATCACCTAG
>NZ_JAYJLK010000126.1:0-360 GCF_051948795.1 Acinetobacter sp. Lyrl_1 | reverse complement strand
CTTTCCGGAACACCGCAAGGAGGTATTATCTCCCCGGTGCTGGCCAACATGACCTTGGACGGACTGGAAACGATGCTGGCTAAGAGGTTCTCTAACGCCAAATGGACAGGCAAAAAGCTGCAACTGGTACGGTATGCGGATGATTTCATCATCACGGGGTATTCTAAAGAGTGGCTCGAAAATGAAGTTCGTCCTGCCGTGGTTGAATTTCTGGCGCAGCGCGGTCTCGTGCTCTCTCAGGAAAAGACCAAAATCACGCACATAGGGAACGGGTTCGATTTTCTTGGCTGGAACGTACGTAAGTACAACGGCAAGCTACTGATCAAGCCGTCAAAGGCAAACATCAGCGCTCATCTTGAC
>NZ_JAYJLK010000125.1:0-360 GCF_051948795.1 Acinetobacter sp. Lyrl_1 | reverse complement strand
ATCGAGATGAGCACTGATGTTTGCCTTTGACGGCTTGATCAGTAGCTTGCCATTGTACTTGCGTACGTTCCACCCAAGAAAATCGAACCCGTTCCCTATGTGCGTGATTTTGGTCTTTTCCTGAGAGAGCACGAGACCGCGCTCCGCCAGAAATTCAACCACGGCAGGGCGAACTTCATTTTCGAGCCACTCTTTAGAATACCCCGTGATGATGAAATCATCCGCATACCGTACCAGTTGCAGCTTTTTGCCTGTCCATTTGGCGTTAGGGAACCTCTTCGCCAGCATCGTTTCCAGTCCGTCCAAGGTCATGTTGGCCAACACCGGGGAGATAATACCTCCTTGCGGTGTTCCGGAAAA
>NZ_JAYJLK010000124.1:0-362 GCF_051948795.1 Acinetobacter sp. Lyrl_1 | reverse complement strand
CGTACTTTTCAAGTACGGGATAAGCTAAAGATTACAAAATTTAGTAAATAAGTTAAATCGTAAAGATTTAATGATTTATTAAATTCTGTGATTTATCACAGTGAACTACTCGCTGACGAGGCGGTAGTAAATCATTAACAGATTGGCAAAATTGAGTCTGAAATAAATTGTTCAACTCATTTAATTCAAGATTGACAGTAATACTTCGGTGTTACGATTTAATTACGAATTGAAATGAGAACTAGCAAATTAACTGAATCAAGCGTTTTGGTATATGAATTTAGATTGAAGCTGTACAGTGTTTAAGTGCGCAAAGCAACAAACTGTGGGCGCAAGCCTGTTGTTACACTCACTTGTAAGTG
>NZ_JAYJLK010000123.1:0-365 GCF_051948795.1 Acinetobacter sp. Lyrl_1 | reverse complement strand
TCATTAACAGTAGATACTGTTGCCCCAGCAGCGACATTAAACATTAATCCGGTTGCAACGGATGACATCCTCAATGCAGCAGAAGCAGGAACGAATGTCACCATCAGTGGAACAGTCACAGGTGAATATGTTGCAGGTGATCAGGTAACACTACTGATTAATGGCAACACTTACACAGCGACAGTACAGGCAAATGGCAGCTGGATCACCAGTGTTGCAGGCAGCGAACTGGTTGCAGATGGAGATCGCATCATTGACGCGATCCTGATTGCACACGATGCGGTTGGCAATAGCACGACTGTGACTGCTACACATGATTATCAGGTTGACACGACAGCACCGACATTAACCATCAGTGCTGCTGA
>NZ_JAYJLK010000122.1:0-373 GCF_051948795.1 Acinetobacter sp. Lyrl_1 | reverse complement strand
ATCTTGAACCGTACCGGGTTTGTCGGAGACTTTTTATTTAAGTTAGGCCACTTGACCTAACGGTTTAATCTTATCATAGTACATTGCTTCAAACTCAAAAGGCGATACATAACCCAGTGCACTGTGTACACGCTTTTTATTGAACCAATCTACCCAGTTTAGTGTCGCAAGTTGTACATCCGCTAAACCTTGCCAATCTGCTTTTAGATATTCAATCACCTCTGTTTTGTATAAGCCATTCACCGTTTCAGCCAAAGCATTATCGTATGAATCACCCGTTGTACCGACTGATGCTCGTAAATTTGCTGCTTCTAAACGATTGGTATAGCGAATGGAAAGATATTGCACTCCTCTGTCGGAATGATGAATCACA
>NZ_JAYJLK010000121.1:0-378 GCF_051948795.1 Acinetobacter sp. Lyrl_1 | reverse complement strand
AAGTTTTGGCTGAATGTCCTGACTGAGCTTAAAAACCGAGGGTTGCAGGATATTCTGATCGCCTGTGTGGATGGACTAAAAGGCTTTCCTGATGCCATTAACAGCGTATACCCGCAAACCCATATCCAGCTGTGCATTATCCATATGCTGCGTAACAGCTTGAAATACGTATCATGGAAAGATTACAAGGCCGTCACTCAGGATTTAAAAGCCGTTTATCAGTCACCTACTGAAGAGGCAGCCTTGATGGCCTTGGATCAATTCGCCCAAACATGGGATGACAAGTACCCACAGATCAGCAAAAGCTGGCGTACACACTGGGAGAATCTAAATACCTTCTTTGCTTATCCAGCCGAGATACGCAAAGCCATCTATACC
>NZ_JAYJLK010000120.1:0-378 GCF_051948795.1 Acinetobacter sp. Lyrl_1 | reverse complement strand
AAGTTCTGGCTAAATGTTCTGACTGAGCTGAAAAACCGAGGGTTGCAGGATATTCTGATCGCCTGTGTAGATGGACTAAAAGGCTTTCCTGATGCCATTAACAGCGTATACCCGCAAACTCACATCCAGCTGTGCATTATCCACATGCTGCGCAACAGCTTGAAATATGTGTCATGGAAAGATTACAAGGCGGTCACTCAGGATTTAAAAGCCGTTTATCAATCACCCACTGAAGAGGCAGCCTTGATGGCCCTGGATCAATTTGCCCAAACATGGGATGACAAGTACCCACAGATCAGCAAAAGCTGGCGTACACACTGGGAGAATCTAAATACCTTCTTTGCTTATCCAGCCGAGATACGCAAAGCCATCTATACT
>NZ_JAYJLK010000119.1:0-434 GCF_051948795.1 Acinetobacter sp. Lyrl_1 | reverse complement strand
GCAGAATGACGTACAAATTCATTTTTAAATTTTTCTTTACGTTTTATTTCTTTTGGCTCAAATGAAATTATTAAAGAGTCTGATACAAAACAATATTTAGGTTCATAAAATTCATATAAATTAAATTCTTCTTGTGAGTAAAGAATTTTTCTTTTACTCGAATCCTGTGCCTGAAAAATTTCAGCATTTTCTTTCATGAAATTTATTAGTTCTAAAGCTTTTTCTTTATTATCAATAGATCCATTAATATTTTTATAACCTAACATATCAATGAATAAAGTCCATTGTAACAACTTCATTATTTAAACCTTGTAAAATTCCATATGTTAATATAACCCGAATTACGGATAAGAAAAGCCCTTGAAAAAAAGGTAGTTAGAGCCATTTAGAAAGTTACGACACAACCCAAAGGCTCTAACTACCATGTACGATTT
>NZ_JAYJLK010000118.1:0-452 GCF_051948795.1 Acinetobacter sp. Lyrl_1 | reverse complement strand
AATTTTAAGATCAGAAAAGCACTGCTTTTCCTTAAAATTTAAGCAAACAGCTATGCTGTGCGCAGGCACACATATACTGGAGCTTTAAGCTAAAGATTGCAGAACTTAATAAAAGATCGAATGATTAGATTTGATGGTTTATTAAGTTCTGTGATTTAAATATCACAGTATTTAGTGCGGTCTGACGAAGACGCATTAATTCATTAACAGATTGGCAAAAATTGAGTCTGAAATAAATTGTTCAACTCATTTAATTCAAGATTGACAGTAATGCTTCGGTGTTACGGTTTAATTACGAATTGAAATGAGAACTAGCAAATTAACTGAATCAAGCGTTTTGGTATATGAATTTAGATTGAAGCTGTACAGTGCTTAAGTGCACGAGACTTTGAACTGTAGATTAAATAAATCATTGATTATTTATTTAATTGTCTTAATCCTACTTGTAGGGA
>NZ_JAYJLK010000117.1:0-483 GCF_051948795.1 Acinetobacter sp. Lyrl_1 | reverse complement strand
TGAAGACCAACATTTACATCTTGGACAGAAATGCCCATCGCCCGCTCTAACAAAAGAACTGCCCATTTGAGAATTTCTTATCTGAGTAGCTAGAATACGACCACCATGATTAGTTGGTGCATTATGAATAGCAAAACCTCTCATAATCTTAATCCTTATAGTTTAGTCATGACTAAGAGAGTTCTGAAATGTTAATTGATCTTTAAAAATGCATATTGCCACCGAATTGTTAAAAGTATCAATAATTTCATCGCCATTCTTTAATTGACTACTGACCAATAGAGCAGTGATACCTTCAACAACTTTTAAGATTTGCTCAATCTCTTTTGAGAACATCTGTTGTTCTAGTGTTTTGATAAATAATTTGTATAACGAAGTTGATCTTGTCATTTTTGAGTTCGTATATGTTTTTATTATATAATGCGAAGTATAACAAACTTTTAAATTAGTAAAAAATCATAGTACTTTTCTCATATTAAATTT
>NZ_JAYJLK010000116.1:0-491 GCF_051948795.1 Acinetobacter sp. Lyrl_1 | reverse complement strand
GGCACCAGAGCGGCTTTTTATTGATTATTCATGTTCCACGCTTAAAATTCGAACAGTGTTTCATGATTTTTATAAGTTAAACTAAATTTAGTTGCTAATCCCAATAAGCTATTCACTAACTTGTAAATATCGGTATACCGCCTGACGACTAATCCCAAAAGCTTTCCCTAATGCCATTTTCGATGGATACTTCCCCTCCTTCCATGCTTGTCGTAAAGCTTCAGCTTGGTCAGGCTTTAGTTTATGCACCCGACCTTTGTACTTCCCCTGAGCAGAGGCGAGTTTTATTCCTTCCTTTTGCCGCTCTAAAATGATCTCACGTTCGAACTGTGCAAAAGCACCCATCATTTGAAGCATCAAATTATCCATCGGGGTGGATTCGGCTGTAAAAGTAATATTTTCTTTTACAAACTGGATGGCGATCCCTCGTTTGACCAGTTTATCTACTTCAGTGACCAAATCTTTTAGGCTTCGCGCAAAACGATCCATTG
>NZ_JAYJLK010000115.1:0-496 GCF_051948795.1 Acinetobacter sp. Lyrl_1 | reverse complement strand
GACTTTATGTATGATCAACTCAGTGATGGACGTAGTTATCGAGTTCACAACGTGATTGATGACTATAATCGCGAGTCATTGGATATATTGATTGACTTTTCGTTGCCAGCAGAACGTGTGCTGAGAGGACTTGATCAGCTCATTGAATGGCGAGGTAAACCTAAACGCATTAGAACCGACAATGGCCCAGAGTATATAAGTGAGCTGATGGAAAAGTGGTGTGATCAGCATGGTATTGAGCATGTATTTACTCAACCAGGCAATCCACAGCAAAATGCATATGTTGAGCGATTTAATCGTACAGTACGTTATGAGTGTCTAAATCAATATTTATTTCGAGATCTGAGCGAGGTGCAGGACTATACAACTGACTGGCAGTACTTTTATAATCATGAACGACCTCATATGTCAGTAAATGGTTGTCCACCTATTTTTAAACAATAACAAGGCTTTAGATTTTCTACCCATTAATTCAATTAAAAATGGGGGTATTACC
>NZ_JAYJLK010000114.1:0-499 GCF_051948795.1 Acinetobacter sp. Lyrl_1 | reverse complement strand
GTAAGCGTCCGCTGAACACACCTTCTGAATTCATCCTATAAGCCTTAATTTAGTCCCCACTTAGAAACAAGTGGGGACTTAAATTTATGACTACAAATAATCAGACATCCATCGCATCTCTTGCGAAAAAACGAAGAACATATAGTGCTGAATTTAAACAGCAGATCGTTCAGGCTTGTAAAGCACTGGACGTTTCAATTGCTTCAGTCGCTTTGCAACATGGATTGAATACAAATCTTGTATCCAAATGGATTCGCTTAATTGATGCTAAGCCAGGGAGTGATCGCTCACCACTACCGAATAAACCTGCATTTATTGCCTTATCTTGCTCTGCACCATTAGATCCTACTCCTACTGACATGTTAAAAGTTCAAATTACTTTACCCCACTCAAAAGCAGAAATTGGCTTGAAATGGCAAGTATCAGAAATACCTGCCTTGGCAGAATTACTCAAGGTGCTGGCAACATGATCCGTATCGATGAAATCTGGCTTTCTACC
>NZ_JAYJLK010000113.1:0-533 GCF_051948795.1 Acinetobacter sp. Lyrl_1 | reverse complement strand
GCACCTACAGTACGACCACCTTCACGGATCGCAAAACGTAGACCTGGGTCCATTGCGATTGGGTGGATTAATTCTACTGACATTTCAACGTTGTCACCTGGCATTACCATTTCAACGCCTTCTTTCAACTGGATTGCACCAGTTACGTCAGTTGTACGGAAATAGAATTGTGGACGGTAACCGTTAAGGAATGGAGTGTGACGACCACCTTCTTCTTTAGAAAGTACGTATACTTCCGCATCGAATTTAGTGTGTGGCTTGATTGTACCTGGTTTAGCAAGTACTTGACCACGTTGTACGTCTTCACGCTTAGTACCACGTAAAAGAACACCACAGTTCTCGCCCGCACGACCTTCGTCAAGAAGTTTACGGAACATTTCTACGCCAGTTACAGTTGTTTTAACTGTGTCTTTGATACCAACGATTTCAACTTCTTCGCCTACTTTCACGATACCAGTTTCTACACGGCCAGTTACTACTGTACCACGACCAGAAATAGAGAATACGTCTTCGATTGGCATTAAGAATGCTTG
>NZ_JAYJLK010000112.1:0-537 GCF_051948795.1 Acinetobacter sp. Lyrl_1 | reverse complement strand
CCCTAGGGGCCCCTAAATCACAGGTGATTGAACTGTTCAATCTGAGCTTTATTGCTAGAGCAGAAAATGTGGTGTTTCTCGGGGCTAGCGGAGTAGGAAAAACGCACTTATCTATGGCATTAGGCTATAAGGCCATCATGAACAACATTAAGATCAAGTTCATTACCGCCGCCGATCTCATGCTGCAACTCAGTACAGCCTATCAGCAAGGTAAACTGAAAACCTATATGCAACGTGCGGTACTGGGACCAAAGTTACTGATTATCGATGAAATTGGTTATTTACCGTTTGGACGTGAAGAAGCGAATCTGTTCTTTAACGTGATTGCCAAGCGTTATGAAAAAGGCAGTACGATATTGACGAGTAACTTACCCTTTAGCCAGTGGTCCAAATCCTTTGCAGATGATGTCACGTTGACCGCTGCGATGTTAGATCGGTTATTGCATCACTGTCATGTGGTACAAATATCGGGTGAGAGTTATCGTTTGAAGGATAAAAAAAGAATTGGGATTCAGCCCCAGGTTGAAACTTAATACG
>NZ_JAYJLK010000111.1:0-557 GCF_051948795.1 Acinetobacter sp. Lyrl_1 | reverse complement strand
AAACCATTCGTAAGTTTTTACGTGATTCAGGTATGGTCTTCAAGCGTACCCGTCATAGCTTGAAAAAAAAGAGATCCGATTGCATTTGAACAAGCAACACAGCAGATTGAAAAATTACGAGAGCAAGCGGCACGTGGTGAAATTATATTAGGTTATGTTGATGAAACAGGGTTTTCATCTACACCTGATAACCGCTATGCGTGGACAAAGATAGGTGATGTTCATGCGGTTGATGCAATAAGATTAAAACGAGTTAATGTCATGGGGTGTTTGCTTTCAACGGGGAAACTGGTGACAAGTTGTTTACAAGAGTCAGTTACAAGCACTTGGTTTTATGCCTATTTAACTGGAATAGCTCAACAAGTAAAACAGACTTATAACCTTCCATTGGTTCTTATTGTTGATAATGCCTCGATTCATAGAAGTAAAAAGATGGCTGATTACAGAGAGCTACTTAAAAGTAACTTTTCGACGAATTTGTATTTTATTCCAGCTTATAGCCCTGAGTTAAATCGAATCGAGATGGTATGGAAGCAGATGAAATATTATTGGCGAGA
>NZ_JAYJLK010000110.1:0-577 GCF_051948795.1 Acinetobacter sp. Lyrl_1 | reverse complement strand
GTAAGCGTCCGCTGAACCCCATACCTATTTTTTAATTTTGGTCGGGTTGCCACCGGTGTGGCAGTAATTCTTCTATTTGGGTCACTTTATGTGTCGGTAACCTTTTCAGCACATCACTTAAATAGGCATACGGATCCAAGCCATTCAGCTTTGCTGACTGGATTAAAGTCATGATATTCGCCGCTCGCTGACCACTGCGCAGCGAACCTGCAAACAGCCAGTTCTTGCGTCCCAACGCCCAGGGACGCACCTGATTCTCTACCCAATTGTTGCATATCGGTAGATTGCCATCATCCAGATAGCGGCTTAAGGCTGGCCAACGCTTCAGAGTGTAATTGATAGCCTTGGCGGTAGGAGAACTCGATGGCACTGTCAGATGATGTTGGTTGAGCCATTCATATAGTTGTTGCATCACTGGTTGACTATGCTGTTGTCGGTATTCGCGGCGGTCTTCCGCTGTACCATCGGTCTTTTTCCTGAGTTCTGCTTCTATCGCATACAGTTTCTGAATCAGCACTAAGGCCTGTTCAGCAACCTGACTTTTCCCAGTTACATGCAGTTCATGGAATTTACGACG
>NZ_JAYJLK010000109.1:0-635 GCF_051948795.1 Acinetobacter sp. Lyrl_1 | reverse complement strand
CAACCTCTGGATATGCGAGCAGGGATGGATACTGTCATGGCTCAGGTGGTGAGAGCCTTTGGCTACATTAAACCGCATTGTGCTTACCTGTTCTGTAATAAACGTGGCCATCGCATGAAAGTGCTGGTACATGATGGACTGGGCATCTGGCTGTGTGCCCGGCGGCTGGAACAGGGAAAATTCCACTGGGCTAAAGTTCACCAGGGTGAAAGCGTAGCTCTCAACCCGGAACAGTTACAGGCATTAATCCAGGGTTTGCCTTGGCAGCGCATTGGACGACAGCAGGTGGTCACGATGCTCTAAACCAAGCTCGGCTATTCTGCCATCCTCCAAACGTTCTATTTCATTCTTCTCATGACCTCAGGCATACTGCGGTCATGAATACGCTGCCAGATTTAAGCCAACTGACCCATGAACAACTGCTGGAATTCACCCAGCAGTTGGCGATGCAGCATCAACAACTCGCAGAAGATAAACAACAATTAGATGCTCAAGTTCAACATCTGGAAGTATCAAATCAACAATTAGATGCCAAAGTTCAACATCTTGAAGTCACCAATCAGCAATTAGATTCTAAAGTTCAGCATCTTTCTATTCTCAATCAAAAATACGAGCATGAACTGGCGCTGTTTAAA
>NZ_JAYJLK010000108.1:0-659 GCF_051948795.1 Acinetobacter sp. Lyrl_1 | reverse complement strand
TGTACCTTCACATGAGTGGATTTACCAGTACATTTATCAAGATAAATCAAAAGGCGGTAAACTTTATCTACACTTAAGGCTTCAGAAGAAATATCGAAAACGCGGTTACAAAAACACGGATCGTAGGGGGCAAATCATTGATAAAACAAGTATTCACTGCCGAGACCAGGTCATTGATCAACGACAACGTTTAGGAGATTTCGAAGGTGACACGGTGATTGGTAAACATCATAAAGGTGCTTTATTGACTCTCGTTGATCGAAAGAGCCTGTATGTACATATTGTTCATTTAGGGCCAACGAGAGCATCCTCTCAAACGATTACTTGTGCATTAGATCGTTTACAAATGAGCCATGCTTATAGTGTGACATTTGATAATGGCAAAGAATTTTCCGAACACAAAAGAATTACTGATGCTGGCATAGAGACGTATTTTGCTGATCCTTACAAGTCTATTCAGCGAGCTAGAAATGAAAATACGAATGGTTTAATCCGTCAATATCTGCCAAAATCATCATCGTTTGATGACGTGTCAAACGAACAAATAGAGCAGATAGAATTTGCACTCAACCATCGTCCTAGAAAAACACTAGGTTGGTATACACCGAGTGAAGTTATGGCTGGTTTTTATACTGTTGCACTTGCCGCTTGAATCCGCC
>NZ_JAYJLK010000107.1:0-680 GCF_051948795.1 Acinetobacter sp. Lyrl_1 | reverse complement strand
ATTAATAGTGATGCTGAATTTTTTTCAAGATCTTGGTTAAGTGGGCTAAATGCGAATATACAGCAGATTGACAATAATCAAACTATTTCAGCATTAGAGGCCTATTTCAAAGGATCAGCTCCTCTTACATCTCCTAAAAATCGAGAAGATATCCCAGACAGTTTTATTTGTCGGGGAATAGAAGAAATAAAGAAAAGATTTTCAAATTTGGTTGTTATCGCAAACGATAAAAAAATAGTAAATACTTTTTCTAAATTACCAAATTATTCAATATTCCATAGTGTAGAGGAATTTATTTTAAGCACTCATATACAAGAAAAATTGCAAGGCCTAGATATTATTGATAGCCAAATTGGAAATTTATTATCTTTTATTCAACGCTCAGAAATAAAAAATCCAATAATTCATGATTTTTTAGCAGATAAAATAAGCGATGAAATTTGGAATATTAAAATTCACGATATTTCTTATTCTAATGATGAAAATGAAGCGACAATATCCTCAGCATATACTGGAAGTAATATAACTCTAGATTTAAAAAATCCTATTCACTATGGGGAAGATCAAATTGGTTTTCGTTTTGACTTAGAAGTAGAAGCTGAAATCGAATATTTTATAGATAAACATGAATACTATAGCCGTCTTGAAAATGAGTGGGCTGTTTATGTCAGCGATTGGAA
>NZ_JAYJLK010000106.1:0-693 GCF_051948795.1 Acinetobacter sp. Lyrl_1 | reverse complement strand
CCCTAAAAATAATTGAGTTTAAAAGTAGAAAATCGAATAACCTTGATTTAAGGAGATTTTCTATGAAAACATCTAAGTATTCAGACAGCTTGATCATGAGTATCTTGAAGCAAGCTGAAGCAGGAACACCCATACCGAACTTGTGCCGCGAACATGGTATGAGCTCTGCTACATTCTACAAGTGGAAGTCCAAATATGGCGGCATGGATCTTTCAATGATGACGCGGCTTAAAGAACTTGAGGCTGAAAATGCCCGTTTAAAACGCATGTATGCTGATGAGCGGCTAAAGTCAGACATCTTGCAAGATGCACTTTTAAAAAAGTTTTAAGGCCTGTTCAGCGAAAGTCACTTGCTCAGCAAGCTACTGAGCAATTTAAGATTTCAATCAGCATGGCCTGCTTAATTTTTAAAGTCAGTCAAACGTGTTATCGCTATAAAGCTCGTTTAGATGAAGAGAATCAACAGATTGCCGAATGGTTGATTCAATTAACCAATGATCATAAAACATGGGGCTTCAAGCTTTGTTTCCTGTATTTGCGTAATGTTAAAAAATACAAATGGAACCACAAACGTGTCTATCGCATTTATAAGGAGCTTGAGCTTAATTTAAGAATCAAGCCTAATAAGCGGATTAAACGAGAACAGCCTGAAACCCTTGCAGTACCGACAGCTAAGAATGAATCATGGTCAAT
>NZ_JAYJLK010000105.1:0-699 GCF_051948795.1 Acinetobacter sp. Lyrl_1 | reverse complement strand
AAAAAATTTAGGTTTCTTAGGTTTGCGCTTTTTTTCTTTTAGTCGAGCATGTTCTTTAGGGTTGAAAAACTTCCCCCATGCTGATGCAAGATCACGAACTTTTTGTTGAAGTGACACAGCATTTGAATTTCCATCTAAAAAGCTAAACTGAGGATTCTTTTTCAGTGCTGTTATCTTTTTTACTAGATTCACCGCATTAATGTGTTTATTTTGAGCAAACATTTCAAATGAAATTGCTAATATTTGATTCCAAACAAAGCGTGCAGAGCCAACGAGATTATTTAAAATAACCTCTTGCTCGACATTAGGCTCAAGCCTAAATTTATACGCTTTGTTGATTTTCATTAATGAGTGTGTATCTGTTAATATGGTGCTGATTCTAACATTTTAGGTATATTTTTTCAATGAGTGAGATATATAAAAACCGACATTCAGCCTTTAATCTTCATGTTCATTTAGTTTTTATAACGAAATATCGAAAAAAAATACTAGGTGAGTTGCATCATAAATATTTCAATGAGTGTGCAACTGAAATATGTAAAGATTTTGATGCTGAATTAAAGGAATGTAATGGTGAATCCGACCATGTTCACATGCTTATTCAGTATCCACCAACGGTACAGTTAAGCAAATTGGTTAATAATTTAAAGTCTGTAACAAGTAGAAGAATGCGAAATGAGTTTTTAGACTTGAGAGGGA
>NZ_JAYJLK010000104.1:0-789 GCF_051948795.1 Acinetobacter sp. Lyrl_1 | reverse complement strand
AATTATCAAATTGCTTGAATTGTTTCTAATATATAAGATGTGCTTATCTTCAGAACAACAATTTAGAAGTTAAGTTATGGACATTTTTGAGTTTGTTAGTAGTTACAAGAATCACCCAGTTTTATTTGTGGGTACTGGTCTAAGTCTTCGATATTTAAATAACTCTTTTAATTGGGAAGGGCTTTTGAAGTATGTAGCTATTGATCTCTATGGCACCGATGAAAAATTTTATGATATGAAGAACAAGGTGCATAAGACCCATGATGGCATACGCGCCAACTTAAGGCTTAAATTGTTGAAATATATTATAATTATCGCTTGAAAAATAAAAAAGGTGGTTGTATTTATTAATGCGCTAACACAAAACACAACTACCGTGGCGTATCATGATTCATTTTCAACAGTTATTACAAGTACTTCCTTCAAATATTGAACAAATGGCGATCAATTGTAATGCTTTTCAACGGGCTAGAAAAATTAAATGTAAGCGTCCGCTGAACCCCATGCCTATTTTTTAATTTGAGTTGGATTTCCAGCGATGTGGCAGTAATTCTTCTATTTGGGTCGCTTTATGCGTCGGCAGCCTTTTCAGTACAGTAAGCATCCGCTGAACCCCATAGCTTTTTTTAATTCGATTCAGGTTTCCAGCGGTGCGGCAGCAATTCTTCAATTTGGGTCACTTTATGTGTCGGCAGCCTTTTCAGCACATCACTTAAATAGGCATACGGATCCAAGCCATTCAGCTTTGCTAACTGGATTAAAGTCATGATATTCGCCGCTCGCTGACCA
>NZ_JAYJLK010000103.1:0-796 GCF_051948795.1 Acinetobacter sp. Lyrl_1 | reverse complement strand
CTGCGCAGCGAACCTGCAAACAGCCAGTTCTTGCGCCCCAACGCCCAGGGACGCATCTGATTGTCGGGTAGTCAGACGCAGTTACCTACGTCCAACCCCCTAAGAACCGTGCATGCGAGTTTCCCAGCACACGGCTCAAGCCTCTGCTAAGGCGCCATTCGGCACCCGGTTATACATCGTTGACATTGGCAAACTGAACACTCCTCGGACAATACAGATGGTAAATCTCAAGATTAGCAACTGCATCCGTTCCACCATGACTTAGCTTCACAATATGACGGCTGTGCCATGGTGTATCTTTGGTGACTGGTTTAAGACAGGCGCAGCAGCGACCACCTTGTTTTAGCCACACCCGATACAGCTTGGCTCGCCCCTTTGCGGAGACCAGCATTCTTTTACCCCATCGGGATTCGAAGTACTCATCCCATGCGGGGTCATGAGGGTTAGCAGCAGCCTTGATCTTGATATGTCGCACAATTGGCGTGTCCGAGGCAGACACTAATGTGTATTGTCGCTTCCGACCATCGGCGGACTGTTCATCACATGAGAACACCCATCGACGCGCTCCTTGTACTTTGAAATACCGATCTTTGACCCATCGGAGTGTCTTGCGAGGGTGGCGACGTACAGCCCATCGCCAGAGCATTTCCCACACTGCGTTGTCTACCTGGTTGAAAACCTTCTTGGCAACGACATGACTATGATAGTTGGCCCAACCCCTTAGAATCGGGTTGAGCAAACCGATCAAAGTGGCCTGTCGTGTCGCTTTGTTTGCATTGATTAATGCTCGCAGCTT
>NZ_JAYJLK010000102.1:0-853 GCF_051948795.1 Acinetobacter sp. Lyrl_1 | reverse complement strand
CACTCCAGCAATTGATTCAACGTACGAATAACCCTGATTGTGGGCAATGAGAACCCTGCTTCAATGGCTAGGCCTTCGCGGCGGTAATCATCAATCACATTCAATAATCGAAACTTGCGACCATCGGAAAGCTGATCATGCATAAAATCTAATGACCAAACCTGATTTTCTCGGATTGGTTCTTTCAATGGTTCAGGCGCATGCCGTTTTAGTCTTCTTCTCGGTTTAATACGCAGATTCAGTGCCAACTCACAGTAAATGCGGTAAACCCGCTTGTGATTCCAGCAGCAACTCTCAACATGCCGTAAATACGAGAAGCACAAACCAAAGCCCCAATCGGAATTTTCCTCAGTGAGTTCAATGAGCTGTTCAGCAATGAGTGCATTGTCATCGCTGAGTTTGGCTTGATAGCGGTAGCAGGTTTCACTAATGCCAAATGCTTTACAAGCCAAACGAATACTAATGGCATGCTGGGTAACTGCCTGTTGTGCCATCTTACGCCGGCAAGATGGCTTTACCACTTTTTTGCCATCGCTTCCTGGATGATTTCGGCCTTTAATCGCTCTTCCGCATACATCTTTTTAAGTCTGGTATTTTCGGCTTCTAGCTCTTTCAGTCGAGCCATTAATGATGTATCCATACCACCATATTTGGCACGCCATTTATAAAAGGTAGCATTACTCATGCCGTGTTCACGGCAAAGGGTCGCTACAGGTGTGCCAGATTCTGCCTGTTTCAAGATGGACATGATCTGACTGTCAGTAAATTTAGATGTTTTCATGCAGAATCTCCTGCTCGTATCTTAAGAGAAAATTCTACTTTTAGATCCTATTATTTTTAGGGGGGATTACCG
>NZ_JAYJLK010000101.1:0-878 GCF_051948795.1 Acinetobacter sp. Lyrl_1 | reverse complement strand
AACCCCAGTTACGGATAAGCCAAAGATTTAATCACATGAATTTTAGGCTTATTCTTTTGGCAAAGTTGATACGCACATAGTGAAGAAAATACGCCTGCTAAAAAACCAGCAATCGAACGATGTTTACTCGTAACTAAGTGATATTTTTCTTTCAATAATCCTATCAATGTTTCAATTCTTTTACGTTGTCGTAGATGAAATTCATCAGAAAATGGCAATAAGGTCACTCTCATATTTTTTCTTGGATAAGTAATTAAATCAATGCCTTGCTCTTTAAGTGTTTCTTTCAATGGTTGGCTAATGTAGCCTCTATCACCATAGACCGTTGCTGATAAGCCATTCACTAAATCCTCAACTTTTTTAAGATCAGCAATATGTCCGTTTGATAAATCTGAATTTACAATTTCACCCTCTTGATTCATCAGCAAGTGTAATTTGCAACCATAAAACCAGCCCATCGTACTTTTACCACGAGAAGCAATCTCATCTAAAGCATGATGACCTTTAGGGATTCTTTTATTTTTACAAACAGGTAAAGGTGTTGAATCAATCCATAAATATGAACTTTCATCTTTTTGGCTCAACGCATAAAGCAAAGCATGAATAGCAAGTTGGTGCTGATTGATGAGGGTAATCAGGTTTTTATAACAAGGCAAGTCTTTAAAGAGTTTGCTTTCAAACTGACAAAGCAAGTTAAAAAACATCTTAAAATTATGTACTTGAGATGTTTTATAGTAGATGGAGATAGCCACAATTTCTGATAAAGATAGCGTTGCTTGTCTGATACGTTGACGTTTGTTTTCTTGCTTGAGAAATTGCCAATAGATGGGTTCAAATTTTTTGAAAAAATCATCAACAATACAAAAAATTTCTGTAAA
>NZ_JAYJLK010000100.1:0-923 GCF_051948795.1 Acinetobacter sp. Lyrl_1 | reverse complement strand
GAAAGTGGCTTTGGCAGTCTGCTCAAATGGCTCATCACTCTTAAAATTGAACCTGATCAAGTGACAGCAATCATGGAAGCGACTTCGGTTTATCATGAGAATTGGCACTGTTGCAAATAGGCTGACGTGATAAGCTAAATATCTTATTTATTTCGAGATACAGCAGATGAATCCCTTCCACGGTCGGCACTTTCAAGGTGAAATCATTCTTTGGGCTGTTCGTTGGTATTGTAAATATGGCATCAGCTATCGTGAACTTCAAGAAATGCTCGCTGAACGAGGCATAAATGTGGATCACAGTACAATTTATCGTTGGGTTCAGCGTTATGCTCCAGAAATGGAAAAACGCTTACGCTGGTATTGGCGTAATCCTACAGATTTACATTCATGGCATATGGATGAGACTTATATCAAAGTGAAGGGGCGATGGACTTACCTGTATCGTGCAGTTGATCAACGTGGTCATACGATTGACTTTTACCTTTCCGCTAGGCGGAACAGTAAATCAGCCTATAGTTTTCTAGGAAAGATATTCAATACGGTGAAAAAATGGCAAATTCCACGGGTCATCAATACAGATAAAGCAGCGACCTATGGCCATGCTTTATCACGATTAAAGCGAGAAGGAAAATGTCCACCAGACCTTGAACACAGGCAGATTAAGTATAAAAATAATGTCATTGAATGTGATCATGGTAAGTTAAAGCGAATCATCAGGGCCACATTAGGATTCAAATCTATGAAGACGGCTTATGCCACAATTAAAGGTATTGAAGTCATGCGTGCACTACGTAAAGGACAAGCATCGTCATTTTATTATGGTCAGCCTCAGGGTGAAGTGTGTCTAATCAACAGGGTTTTCGGTCTCTAAGCACTTTTTAAAGGGAACTTCATCGACTCAAATCTCTATTTGCAACAGTGCC
>NZ_JAYJLK010000099.1:0-935 GCF_051948795.1 Acinetobacter sp. Lyrl_1 | reverse complement strand
AGAAAAATACTGTTAAAATAATTGGATGAAGACACTCAAATTACGCATAAAAGACAAACATTGCAAGGTGCTAAATCAGTTAGCATCCGAAGTAAATTTTGTCTGGAATTATGTCAATGATTTGTGTTTTAAGCATCTACAACGTAAACAACAATTCTTTTCAGCATACGACCTTGCAAAATACACGAAAGGCACATCGAAAGAATGCAACTTGCACAGTCAAACTATTCAGGCAGTGACAGAAGAATTGGTCACAAGACGCAAGCAGTTCAAAAAAGCAAAACTAAAATGGCGTGTCAGTAATAAAAAATCAGCTAGACGTTCACTGGGTTGGATACCGTTTAAAAAGGTTGCAATCAAATATGCTGATGGCTATGTTGAATATGGCAAGCATCAATTTAAACTATGGGATAGTTACGGATTAAGTCAATACAATATCAAAACAGGCACATTCGTAGAAGATAGTCGTGGACGTTGGTATGTTTGTCTTGTAGTTGATGCAGTCAAAATAGAAAAAAACAACGCTAAAACCTCAATTGGCATAGATTTAGGTTTAAAAGATTTAGCGACTTGTTCAGATGGCGTAAAACTTAAAGCACCTCAAATCTATCGGCAATATGAACAAAAACTTGGTATTGCTCAACGTGCAAAAAATAAGAAACGTGTCAAAGCCATCCATGCCAAGATTAAAAATGTAAGACAAAACATGCTGCATCAATTCAGCCGAAAACTGGTGAATGAACATGCAGCCATCTTCGTTGGCAATGTGAATGCCAAAGCATTAGCACAAACCAGATTGGCTAAATCAGTGCTAGATGCCAGTTGGACAACACTAAGAACCATGCTCAAGTATAAATGCGAGAACGCAGGGGTATGTTATGAAGAAGTCAATGAAGCCTATACCACCCAAATTTGTTCGTGCTGTGGCTCACGCT
>NZ_JAYJLK010000098.1:0-946 GCF_051948795.1 Acinetobacter sp. Lyrl_1 | reverse complement strand
TACGGCCAATGCTTTGCCACTAAACGAGTGAGTCAGCAGCCATTGCAGAGCTTTCGCCTTGTTATACCTGCCGTCTTGTACCGCCTTCACAATACGCGCTTGCAGCCCTCTGACATGACGCTGTACAGCAATCCAATCGATGCTGTCCCACGATGTGCTGGAAGGCGCACACGCTGATACTGCTGCGTTCATTTGCTCTCCCTCCATTAAAAGGGTTCTACACACTCTCTTGTGATGAGAGACCATAAGGACGTCAGCCCGCTTTCGCGTGAGGTAATGTTTCAACCTCTATCCAACCCATTACAGACTGGCATTCGCTTTTTCCTCGTTCCTTCGCCCGCATCACCATGGGCAGTTTTTGCAAACTGCTTTCCCAATGGGGGTAATACGGGATTTCCACGTTCCGCTTACTGAAGTACATCGGCTTAGGTGCCTGCTATCGACCGGGAGGCGTATGGGTCACGAATGCGTAGTAGAAAGACGCGATTCCCACCTCCATTACCGTTTTGGTTCGAGCGTATTAGCCATTTCCGCTCGTTCAATTTAACGATCGTTGCGCAGATTCACATGTGTTCACCATACCGATTATCTAGCCCTTGTCCGGCTATGGCTGCCAGAAGAGTACGCCTCTCACGATTGATACCCCGCACCTTACGGTGCCTCGTTACATTGTCGAAGGCGCTCTTTATTCAGCCTTCTAGATTCACCCGGTGACACGGGTGGTTCCCGCAGGGGGAACAACTTCATTAAGCGACTTCGTGTCGCACCTCTACCCAATTGTTGCATATCGGTAGATTGCCATCATCCAGATAGCGGCTTAAGGCTGGCCAACGCTTCAGAGTGTAATTGATGGCCTTGGCGGTGGGAGAACTCGATGGCACCGTCAGATGATGTTGGTTGAGCCATTCATATAGTTGTTGCATCACCGGTTGGCTATGCTGTTGTT
>NZ_JAYJLK010000097.1:0-959 GCF_051948795.1 Acinetobacter sp. Lyrl_1 | reverse complement strand
GTATTGCTCAGAGAGCCAGGAATAAGAAGCGTGTTCGTGCATTACACGCCAAGATTGCAAATAGTCGAAAAGATCATTTGCATAAAGCAAGCACCAAGCTTGTGAATGAAAATGCATTGATTATTGTAGGTGACTTGAGTGCTAAAAAATTAGTAAAAACCAAAATGGCAAAATCTGTTTTGGATGCAGGATTTTCGGCACTAAAAACAATGCTCAAGTATAAATGCGAGAACGCAGGCGTATTGTTTGAAGAAGTCCAAGAAGCCTATACCACCCAAATCTGTTCGTGCTGCGGTGAGATCACCTCAAGTAGTCCCAAAGGTAGGACAGATCTTGGAATAAGAGAATGGGAGTGCATGAGCTGTGGTACAGCTCATGATCGAGATATAAACTCAGCTTTAAACATTCTTGCGCTTGGGCATAAGCGTCTAGCTGTAGGAATCACCCTCTTTTAAGGGGGGGAGGATGTCAAAACCTCAAAACCGAGCACATGGTTTTACTGCATCGACCTCACCCTGAAAATGAAATCAAAGGTGGGGCATTGAAAGCTGTAAAGCAAGCACTCAAGCAGGAGGGTTTTTTATGAGTTATTTTAAATACAAAGGTTATCTCGGGACGATTGAACCAGACCTTGAAACAGGTGAGTTGTTTGGAAAATTGGCGTTCATTCGAGATCTTATTACTTATGAGGCTGAAACCTTAAAAACACTTGAGCAAGCTTTTCAGGAATCGGTAGATGGATATTTAGATTCTTGTGCAGAATTAGGGAAGAAACCTGATCAGCCATTCAAGGGAACATTTAATGTTCGTATCAGTCCTGAATTACATCGCAAAGCTGTTTTAGCTTCGGAGGAGAGTTCTTTGAATGCATTTGTGAGTGATGCAATTCAAGAGAAATTAATGCGCTTAGGTGTATGATTTTATCAATGCTATAAACTTTATTCTATATTCAATTTAAA
>NZ_JAYJLK010000096.1:0-981 GCF_051948795.1 Acinetobacter sp. Lyrl_1 | reverse complement strand
AATTGGCTGATGGTACTGAGGTTCAGTTGCGCCCACTTATGCCTAGATTTAAGAAAAAATCAGACGGTTATGATTCCATTCGCCTTGTACAATTCGATAAATACTGTTGGGTTAAAGGAAATAAACTCAAACTCCCTAATGGCGTAGGTGTTATTAAATTCAGGAAGTCGCAAGAGATTCTAGGCACAATAAAAAATGTGACGATCAGTAAGGTGTCAGGACGTTGGTACGTTTCATTCTGTACTGAAACAGAACTTACTGAAATGCCGATCCACCCATCAAAATCAGCGATTGGTGTTGATCTTGGTGTTAAGAAATTAATCACTACCTCAAATGGTCAGGTCTTTGACCCGATCAATAGCTTTAAAACCAATCAGATTAAATTAGCTAGACTTCAACGGAAGCAGAGAAAGAAAGTTAAATTTAGTCAAAATTGGAAAAAACTGAATTTTAAAATCAATAAACTACATCATCACATTGCCAATATTCGTCATGACTACTTGCAAAAAATCACTACAACGCTCAGCAAAAACCACGCAATGATTGCTGTTGAGGATTTAAAAGTAGCAAATATGTCGAAGTCAGCAAGTGGCACAATCGAAAATCAAGGAAAGAATGTAAAAGCTAAGTCAGGCTTAAACAAATCAATCCTAGATCAAGGTTGGGGCATGCTCGTTAGTATGTTGGAATATAAGCAACAATGGCGAGGTGGATTACTTGTAAAAGTTGATCCGAAGTACACAAGTCAAACCTGCTGTGAATGTGGTCATGTAGCAAAAGAAAACCGACAAACTCAAGCTAAATTTGAGTGTGTCGGATGCGGTTATGTTGCGAATGCGGATTTAAACGCATCTCGTAATATATTGTCGGCAGGACATGCCGTTTTGTCTGTGGAGGGTGGATGCGGTAAAGGTCGCCCTAAGAAGCAGAAAGCAAGCGAAATCCGTGAGGAAGTCGCCTAAGAGCTTTGCTTTTAGAATC
>NZ_JAYJLK010000095.1:0-1036 GCF_051948795.1 Acinetobacter sp. Lyrl_1 | reverse complement strand
CTGCCATAAAACATAATCCATATGTTTAAAAACAGTAAAACCTTTTTTTTCCAGATCTTTTAAAAATAGTTGAATATGATGATCAAATTGTACTTCCTCAGGCAATTTTTTAGAGGCTTTATCCTCCTTCTTCAGATTAAGCACACTGTCGAAATGCGTCTTGAGTTTTTCTAACAATAGGTCTTCGCGCTGAATCGGAACTTCGGTTTCACTGCGTTCCTTTTCCCAGCATTGTAATGGTGACGTGTTTTGTAATATATACGCTTGTGGTCCATTGAGTAGTTGCTGAATCCGTCTATAACATAGCATCACAAAGGCATTGAAATAGATATGCTGAGTTTGCCATAACTCCGTCTCTTCTTCGCCATCCTGACGATAGATGTTGCCATACTTTGTTGAGAGCAATGTGTAAGAAAAAACATAAGCATTATTATAATTTGAATAGATAGGGAGCAAGCCACTATCGAGGTTCATTTTAAAAATTGCATCATGAATCGCCAGCAACCGTTCAGATTGAATACATCCTTGATCAAAAATTAATGAAATACACATACATTCAAACAAGGTATTCACTAATTTTTGTTGCTCTTTATCTGTAGATTCTAAAAGGATGCCTTGGGTTTGTTGTGCGAGATAATCCCCCCAATTTAAATAAAGTTCTTCTTTTACCTTGGCGAGCATAGTGCCCTGCTGTAGTTTGTAAACAGAAAAAATATTGTCCAGACGTTTAGGTGTGTAGACGATCCAATCGGGCAACTTAATCTCATAGCTCTCGGCATAGGAAGGGTAATCCTTTTGCCACTGCTGGTTTTTCTCCTTACAAATCTGTTTCACTTGTTTAAAACAGAATTGAAGGTAATCTGCAGCATTGTCCTTAAATTTGGATGTTTGGCAGAGCTGCTCTAAAACTGCTCTATGGATATTGAACTTGTCCAGAATTTGCTGATCAAGCCACTTAAAATCAATTTGAGCAAGGTCAGAATTTACATTTGTGTATGTAGCAGTGATCAGCTGAGAAATTTCTTTAAAAATGTCT
>NZ_JAYJLK010000094.1:0-1051 GCF_051948795.1 Acinetobacter sp. Lyrl_1 | reverse complement strand
CGACATTTTTAAGGAAATTTCTCAGCTGATCACTGCTACATACACAGATGTAAATTCTGACCTTGCTCAAATTGATTTTAAGTGGCTGGATCAGCAAATTCTGGACAAGTTTACTCTCTATAGAGCAGTTTTAGAGCAGCTCTGCCAAATATCCAAATTTAAGGACAATGCTGTAGATTACCTTCAATTCTGTTTTAAACAAGTGAAACGGATTTGTAACGAGAAAAACCAGCAGTGGCAAAAGGATTACCCTTCCTATGCCGAGAGCTATGAGATTAAGTTGCCCGATTGGATAGTCTACACACCTAAACGTCTAGACAACGTTTTTTCAGGACGAAAGTTACAGCAGGGTACTATGCTCGTCGAGGTAAAAGAAAAACTGTATGTGAATTGGGCGGATTATCTCAAACAACAAACTCAAGGTATCCTCTTAGACTCTACGGCTAAAGAGCAACAAAAATTAGTGAATACCTTGTTTGAATGTCTGTGTATTTCATTAATTTTTGATCAGGGATGCATGCAACCTGAACGACTGATAGCCATTCATGATGCGATTTTTCATATGAACCTGGATAGTGGCTTGCTTCCGATCTATTCAGATGCCGAAAAGGATCAAAAGGCTTATGTCTTTTCATACACGTTGCCCTCGACAAAGTATGGCAACATCTATCGTCAGGATGGCGAAGAAGAGGCGGAGTTATGGCAAACCCAAAACATTTATTTCAATGCCTTGGCGATGCTATGTTATCGACGGATTCAGCAACTACTCAATGGACCGCAAGGGTATGTATTACAAAGCACTTCGCCATTGCTGTACTGGGAAAAAGAACAGAGTGAAATTGAAACGGGGAATCAGCCTGAAGCCTTACTGCTAGAAAAACTTAAAATCCATTTAAACATTGTACTGAATATGGCGGAGGAGGGGGACTCTAGAAAAGCACGTGAGGATCAGCAGCCATTTACACAGCTTAATCACGTGAAGCTATTTTTAAAAGGCTTGGAAAAGACCGGTTTTGCCATTTTTAAGCATATGGATTATGTCTTGTGGCAA
>NZ_JAYJLK010000093.1:0-1348 GCF_051948795.1 Acinetobacter sp. Lyrl_1 | reverse complement strand
TGTTAGCGGCAGTGTAAAAATGACCCCCTAATGGCATTTAAAAACTGACCCCCTTGGTTAATATAGCGGTCATTTTGGACTGCTCAACATGTTAACTTTGGAGCAAGCAGTGACAATCCAAATACTTCATCAACAAGGTAAATCTATTAAAGCCATTAGTCGTGAACTGGGGGTGTCCAGAAATACCGTACGTAAATATTTACGGCAAAACACCACACCTCAGTATCAGCGTATACAGCCTAGAATAAGTATCCTTGACCCATATAAACCCTATTTACTCCAACGTGTAAACGCAGCTCATCCTGAATGGATTCCTGCTGTTGTGCTCTACCAGGAAATTTTAGGGTTGGGATATCCAGGAAAGATCAGGATCTTGAGGGAATATCTTGCAACATTAAAACCAGTTGCCCAACCGGAACCGATCATTCGTTTTGAAACCCAACCTGGCCAACAAATGCAAGTGGATTTCACCACGATTCGACGTAACAACACGACTTTAAAAGCTTTTGTCGCAACATTAGGGTATTCCAGAGCGACTTTCGTGAAATTTTATGATCATGAACGTACCGATGCATGGATCGATGGTCTAGAAAATGCATTTCAGTTCTTTGCAGGAGTACCTCAGGAAATACTGTTTGATAACGCTAAAACGATCATGATTGAACGGGATGCCTATCAGGAGGGGCAGCATAAATGGAATCCCAAACTGCTCGACTGCGCCAAGAAATACAGCTTTCGTCCTCGCGTATGTAAGCCCTACCGTGCACAGACCAAAGGCAAAGTTGAACGCTTTAATGGATACCTCAAATCAAGCTTTATTGTGCCATTGAAAGCAAGCCTGAAGACTTCAGGTTTATTGTTAGATGTTGATGTCGCCAATGCCCACATTGGCCGGTGGCTGCATGAAACCGCCAATCAGCGGATTCATGCCACCACGCAAGAAAAACCGGCTGTTCGACTGCAACAGGAGCAGCAAAAATTTACGCCATTACCGCAATCAGATACGGGTTCTGGCACTGTACCTGTTGCAGCAGCACAGCATGTCATGCCCTACGAGAGTTTGCAGCATCCCTTATCGGTATATGACCAGTTGCTGGGAGTTTCCTGATGAATCTGCAATACGACCGTATAGAGCAACTTTGCCAAAAGCTCAATCTGCCTGCCATCGCATCACAATGGTCACATCATGCACAACAAACATTAGGTCAGGATGGAAGTTATGCCGACTTTGTTGAAGCGATCTTGACGCATGAATATGCTGCCAGGCAACAGCGCAGTCAGCAGGTACTGATGAAACTCTCAGGCCTGCCTCAAGTCAAAACCCTGGAAGACTATGATTTTAATTATG
>NZ_JAYJLK010000092.1:0-1371 GCF_051948795.1 Acinetobacter sp. Lyrl_1 | reverse complement strand
TAGTTAAATAGCCACACGAAAAATAAAAGAGTGTTAAACATGGAAAGTTTATCTTTGGCAGTGCGCCTTGCGATTATTTTCAGTGGAATATTTTTGTGGGTGGGGATGCTTACAGGCGTGTGGAAATATTGGCAAATTCGTGCTTCTGCCCAAGCGCGTGCTCATTATTATGTGGATATCGCACATCGCAGTAGTTTGTTATATGCACCTGCAAGTTTAATTTTAGCGGTCTTGGCTTATTTTTGTATTTGGGATGCCACTGTAATTTTAATTTGTGTGATTCTAAATTTAGTATTTTTTAGCTTTTCTATTCTGAGTTATATCTTGCATGGATTGCTTAAAGATACCACTAATCAATTTAAACAACCGCATCAAATTGCAGCATGGACATTGCCAAGTTGGTGCATGAGTTTGGCGATGCTGTTATTGATTGTGGCTGAATTGGGTGGGACTAGTGTGTTATTGCTTGGCGCAATCTATGGATTGTTGTAATTCTAATTGCTCAGTTTAATTTTTTCTTGGTAGCCCGTAGAAGATTTTGAGATTTTTGCTGTAGATCAGGAATGATGATTAGAATCTACTTTTTGAGTTTGGCGGCAGAGGAGTGATCCATCTGCCGCAAAGTGAAAGCGAAAAAGCTAAAATGAGTGGGTGCTAGGGTAAGATTAATGAACTTCTACGTTTTTATGTTCACGAAACTTTTGGTCAATGGATGTCCAAATCGCAAAGGCTATACATACCAATAAGGCATATAAAAAATAGGTTGGTTTCAAGTTGCCTTGAATTGAGCCTTGGAGCAATAGGGTCAGCATCAGTGCAAAAGTGGTGCTTAAAAAAGTAACTAGATTTTGGTTAGCCTTCAGAGCGTTAATGAAGACTTGCGTATTGAAATGTGAAAACATCTCCATCCCTCCTTGTTATAAATCACTAAAATCAGAGCATTTTAGTCAGATTGGTTTTATTGTTCTACCTTGTTTAGCAAACTATTTCAAGCCCTTATAGTCATATTTTGATAAAAAACATCATTTTCATATGAAATACTACTATTTTTTATCATTTATTTACAAAATAATAAAAAGTAGTGTGTTTTTTAAGCCATTTAAATACGATTTCAATCGTACTTGCATATTTTATGCCAGCTAATTTTGAGGGCGACTATACGACTTTAGCGTTAATTTGAGCTCTGCTTAAAATGGGTGAATGATTTATTTTGTTTTAGTTTTTTATTGAAAATATTTTAATTTCATTTGTTTATTTATACCAAATAATTATTTGGGTTGCTATTATCATGACTGATAAATTGCCTTAAAAAGAGGCAGTTTTAGCACAAGAAACAATAAGTTGACAAAAATAACTAATCATGCGAAAAAG
>NZ_JAYJLK010000091.1:0-1592 GCF_051948795.1 Acinetobacter sp. Lyrl_1 | reverse complement strand
TGAATAGATGAATGCTGCTTTTTGTTGGTCGCTTAGTTCTCCTATAGATGCACTTTTAGCCCATTGAGTTAAGCCTGCCAATAATTTCTTTTGTGTCACCATCCGATTGTCTTTAATCACCACATGGATATCGTGAGCAGCAACATACAATTCCAGTGCCTGCTGATCTTGCGCCAAGAGCTGATTCAAAATTTGTTTTTTTACACTCAGGGGTTGATTGACCCATTCTTCCAATAGTTTAATTTGCTTGTCAGCTGACAATTCATCAGTTTGGCTCATAAAGCTACCATAATTTTTCAGGGTAAAAATTGATATTCAGGTTTCGTTCGAACTTGAGCTTCAAGTCTTTATTCAGGCCAAAGTATTTTTTATAAGTGCTTGCACTCAATTGAACACAACGCTGCGGATTTTTTCCCACCTTCATATACCGTGATAATGGCAAACCTAAGGTATCGGACAATTGAGTAAAAAAACATGTAAATAGAACAGCATGTACCTCTTTATGTTTGTGCTTTGGAACCTGTTCCAAATCTAAAGAAATTTTATGGATTAACCATTTTAGAATTTCAAATTCATCAACACCTTTATGGGATTTTTCACCCTTGTTAAGAATTCTTTTGATATAAGCATCCAGCTTGTTTTTAAGATTCAAGATAAAATGTCGAATAAAATCTGGTAAATCTAATATCAAAACTGCACTTAACTTGGTCAGGACTTCAAGTGATTTTTTTTGCATTTCCAATTTTTTTCTATCGTAACCATCTCAGCTGATACTGGCTGTATAAACTCAATACTGTTGAAATGGCTAATTTTTAAATTTACAACTTAGGCTCAACAGAATCTGTTAAGCCTAAAAAGGCAGATCATGAAGATAAAAATATTGTTGATTCTGATATGGATGAAATTTTAGATCCATCAGAAGATCAGTTACCGTTCTGGTAAGCATTTTTCCCTTTAACACTTTTTAATTCAATATGTATGATAAATAGCAGTACCCAATATTTAAAAAAATATTGGATACTCAATTATAAATTTCCACAGTGGAAATTTATAATTTTTATGGGTGGTCATCTAAACCGGCAAGAAATTCTTCTAACTTTTCAATCTTTTCTTGATTAAATTCAGCATTTAAACTGGTGCGAATATTTAGGACTGTTTTCCCATTGAGACTTTTCTCGATCTTAATCGAACCAAATTTAAGACCATCTTTATTTTTTAAGATCATTTTGTTTACTAGAGAGGCATTTTCGATGCTTTGATCTTGTTTTTTAGCTGTCTCTTGTACCGTTAATGCTTTTTCTATTTGATAAATGAATTTTTTTGATGGACGATTTGTTTCTGTAAATTCATTTAGGTACTTTTTCCATATGGTTAACGTGGTATCTTCAACTAGTTGATGGTTAAACTTTAAAACCAGTTTATTTAATTCAGTTAACAATTGTTGTGCGGTTGCACCTGAAATCGCTTTGGGGTGGATTTTTAGATCTTCTTTTATATAGTTTGGCAGTTTATAAAAGCTCATTAATCTAAAGTATTTAGATTGATCTAATTGATATTTTTGAGTAATAAATTCTATATTTTGTATAGTATAA
>NZ_JAYJLK010000090.1:0-1684 GCF_051948795.1 Acinetobacter sp. Lyrl_1 | reverse complement strand
CAATTTTATCTATTTTTAATCAATACAATCCATAAAAAATCCCCAAGCAACGTTGAGGATTTTTTATGATCAGAACTTCAAATTAAGCTTTTGCGGCTACTGCTTTGCTAGCTTTAATTTGTTCAGCTTCATCTTCATTCATGATTAAGGCAACAGCAATTGCAGTAATCAAGACAGGTAAACCTACGGCCATGAAATTGAAGTGAGCGGGCAAGTTCATGCCCAACAAACCGCCAATTAAGATTGGCCCTACAATCGCACCCATACGGCCAATCGCAGATGACCAACCAATCCCTGTAGAACGTACTGCAAGTGGGTAATATTGTGCGACATAGCTATATAGCAACATTTGTGAGCCAATTGAAGCCGCGCCTGCCAAAAATACCAAGATGTAAAGTAGGAACTGATTAGACTGGAAGCCCATTAAGCTCATCACCAACGCACCCATGATGCCTAAGAACATTAACACAGGTTTTAGATGGAAACGGTCTGCTAAAATACCACCACCCACAATACCCACAACTGCACCTACGTTCATCACCATCATGAACATTAAGCTGTTGTCCATCGAGTAGCCAGCTGCCATCATCAATTTAGGCAACCAACTGCTAAGCGCATACATGGTTAATAAGCACGTAAAGAATGCCAACCAGAACAATAGTGTATTGACTGCACGACCACGTTTAAACAAGCTCACCACATTGGCCGCTTCTGGCACATCTGCTTGGTACAATTCAAATGTTGTGTCTTGCGTAATTTTCAAATCTGGTGCTAAACGCGCCACAATTGGACGTGCTTGATCTTGCTTGTTTTCTTTTACAATAAAAGTCAAAGACTCAGGTAAGAATTTCCAAATCACAGGCAATAAAAATAATGGAATCCCTGCAATAAAGAACATAATTTCCCAACCAAAACTTGGGGTAAACCATGAGCCGAGTAATGCAGCCATTACACCACCAACCGCATAACCACTGAACATCGTGGTAACGAGCGTACTACGCATAGTTTTAGGTGCATATTCTGAAGTTAATGCCACCAAGTTTGGCATTACACCGCCAATCCCTAGACCCGCCAAGAAACGTAAAATTGCAAACTCAGTGGGATTAGAAGCAAAACCACCCGCAAAGGTTAAACCACTAAATAGCACAATACAGATCATGATGACTTTCTTACGGCCAATTTTATCGGCCAAAGAACCAAAAATCATGGCACCAAACATCATACCTGCCAAGGCAGTACTGGCAAGCATACCCGCCTGAACAGCACTCAAGCCCCATTCATCCATCAATAATGGCAAAACAACGCCATTAATTGCCAAGTCGTAGCCATCAAATAAAATGATCAGTAGACACCATGCCACGACATTAAAATGAAATGGTCTGAATTTTGCGTGATCAATGACATCATTCACGTTAATTGCTTGATGTGCCATTCCTCACCTCCTGTGAGCTGTGTTTCAGTGAACTCAAATAGCTTTTTTTACAGTGAAGACTTTCATTTTTATCAGTCATCCATGTCCACTTTGCTATTCAAGTAGATTGTGTAACTTTCACACAAAACAAGGGAAATAAAAATTCAACATTAGTCTAAATCCTTCTATTAATTATGGATTTAATGTTGTTTTTACAAAATTAAAATGTGATTATTATTCTTAACATTTTCTTTCCCGCATAAAAAACACCCC
>NZ_JAYJLK010000089.1:0-1752 GCF_051948795.1 Acinetobacter sp. Lyrl_1 | reverse complement strand
ACTATACGATAAAATTCGTCCCTTTAAATCTGGATCCGTCACTGATTCCCAAGACTGAATTGAACCCCAGTCATGAGCTGCCAAGTGAAATGCACGCTGCCCCAAAACGGCATTAGCAACAGCCATTAAATCTGCAGCCAATTGAGCCAAGCTATAGGCACGAATGGATTTGGGAATGGAGGATTGTCCCGCACCACGTACATCGTAACTCACCACATAAAAATCTTGTACCAACACGGCAATCACTCGTTCCCAGACTTCTTGGTTATCTGGATAGCCATGCAGCAAAATCAATGCAGGTGCCGTTTTTTCCCCCCAAGTTTTGACATAAAGCTGTTGATAATCTGAGGTTTCAATCCATTGCGTTTGCGCTTGCATAAACATCCTGTTGGTTTTTATTGACACGATTGCTGTTGAGAATAACAAAATATGCCATAGGTTTGCTTAAATTTCATACTAATATAAAAGACAATCTGCTCTAGGCTCTATGAAATATCACATGAATCTCATCAAAAAATTACAGCAACTTCCTATCGTTTCCAAATACTTTTTAAATCGCTATCCACCCTATCGGGGTGCAGGCATTGAAATTGATCAAATCGATTTAGCCAACCACCATGTCCGTGTCAAAATGCCACTCACCCGCAAAAATCAAAATATTGTCGGCGTACATTTTGGCGGCAGCCTCTATTCCATGGTCGATCCATTTTATATGCTCATTCTGATGCATCACTTGGGTTCAAAATATATTGTTTGGGATAAAGCTGCGACGATTCATTTCCTAGCCCCTGGGCGCAGTACAGTCTATGCCGATATTCGCCTAAGTGCTGCTGAAGTCGAGGAAATCAAACAGATCGCAGAAGACTATGCGCCTCTGACACGTCAATATACGCTCAATATTATCGATGAATCAGGTGTACGAATTGCAGAAGTGCATAAAACGTTATATATCCGACGTAAAAAGCCCAAAGCCGTAGCAACGTAATTTTTAGCTCACATAAAAACGCAGAATCTAATGATTCTGCGTTGTTGGTAATATTATTTTAATCAAAAGACAAAAAGATCAATGTCACCGACAAACTTCTCTACTCTTTTTGAGCAGGTATGAATTAATTAACCTATTACTGTTGATACATCAGTGGATCATAAAAATTATAAACATTGATAGTATTTAAAATTAAAGGATCATTAAAATGAAAAAAAATCTTGTGCCAATCTTTTCCCTACTTTGTTTCTATTCATCGACATCCCTCCATGCTTTGGTGCCGAATACATTTACCAAAGTCCAGACTTTGAAAAATGTGGCTTATGGATCTCATCCTCAACAAGTGATGGATGTCTATTTCCCTGCCAAAGTACTCACAGATCAAACACCAGCCCCGCTCATGATGATGGTCCATGGCGGTGCTTGGAAAATGGGTGATAAAAATCATGCTGCTGTGGTCAAAAATAAGCTGAGTTACTGGACCAAGCAAAACTGGATTTTTGTGTCTATCAACTATAGATTAGTTCCAGATGTGACCGTACAGCAGCAAACTCAGGATATCGCCCAAGCGCTTATTTATATCCAAAATCAGGCACCGCATTGGCATGCTGACTCAAAACGCTTGGTGCTGATGGGACATTCTGCGGGCGCACACCTGGTCAGTCTATTAACCGTTCGCCCCCATTGGCTGGCACCCCAGCCACAGCCTTGGCGTGCTACAGTTGCTTTAGATAGCGCGGCTTATGATATAGAAAAGATAATGCAAA
>NZ_JAYJLK010000088.1:0-1915 GCF_051948795.1 Acinetobacter sp. Lyrl_1 | reverse complement strand
TTATTTAAGTTAAAAGGTTGCTCAATCTCATAGTGATTAGACCATGTCACCATTTTCTTCCAAGTAAAACCGATAAGATCCTCATGATTAGCATCATTTTTGACGTGACTTGTATAGAGAGAAAACGGCTGGCTGATCGATTGAATGAATTTCAATACTTCAGGATCGATCGTTGCTTTTTCTTTTTTTTCCCGCCACTTCCGGTATTCGTCTAGAAACGTTTCACGGTATAAAAATACGTCCTGTTGTTGAGGCTGCTTCTGCTTTTTCTTGCTCTTTAATGCAGCAGTTTGAGAATTATTTTCTGTGTGTGAATGAATCTTCTTCATCAATTTTAAAATATCTCTTTCATTCGACTGAAATTTAACCTTGAAATCGCGATGCATCAACTGACTATCGCCTAATAATGCCTTGATCAATTGAGGTGAATATTCACGGTTTGCTTGATAAAACATGTCAGCAATCAGGATATTCAGATGATGCAGATAATGTCTTGCAGTGATCCGAATGTCTTCATGCCCCATCAGATGCGCAAGTCGAGACCAGGCTTGGGCACTACGCGATGAAGCATCCTTCATATTGGGTAAAATGTGCTTTTTAAGCTTACGCCCAAACTCGGAATCATAGTCAGTAAAACAACGTACCAGTGCTATGCTGCCTTTTAAAAGGATAGCCAAATGTGAAGCGGTACTATGCCTGAAAGCGTGAAAGGTATATTGATGATCGTTTGTCCCTAATACAGTATTAAACAGCAACTGGGTAATTTTTGATAAATTTGTACTGGATAAAGGTTGTTCACCCAGCATAAAGAGCTGTTTGATTTTTCTATTGCAGACTGCTGCAGTCGCTTTAGAGCCAGGTAACTGGTTTTGATAAAAGCGACAAAATCCTGTGAACTCGTCCGGTGCTAAAAAATAAGCTAAATCAAACTGACGCGTGGCATTATCACTTTTCAGATCACGCTCAGAATTTAGACGAATCCTAAGGGTGAGATCATCAATATCACCCATTGTTTTTCTCATTTTATGGTGAGATCGATCGTCTTTCTGCTGATCTAAAGCGGATTCAAACACATAATAGAGCTGTCGATTGTCAGGATGTTTTCGTAACTGCGGAGATACAAAATCATCGATACAGATCCCGGCAGCTTCATCAATACGCAAGCCCAGTCTAAATGCCAATGTATAGACCCATTCTAGACAGGTTGCATCCTGCTCAGTCAGACCCAAAGCTTCTGGGTATTCTCTAAGAATCCGTATCATCAATTGAAACATCTGCGGACTAATGAGTCTGGTTTTTAAAAATAAACCGTCACTTTGACGTTCATATAAATATTGCACAATCGGTGCACGATGATTCTTGACTAAGTATTGGTGAAAGGCTTTCAGCCGATCAAAGGCATAACCCGAGGTATTGTATTTTTTATTGTTGTTGGTTTGGGTGGTCGTTTTATGATTTTTCTGATCATTCAGCAGTTTTTCTTCAACAATCGTGCGATACATTTCCTCAAACTGCTCTTCAGTGGCTGTATCTAGATTGATCTGCTGTTCTAGAACATAACAAAGTAGGTCAAGCACAAAACTACTATAGTAACGCTTGATTGTTGAGACTTTAATCGCTGCTTTCCCATGATAAGCAAATTCGTTTTCTAACCACTGACACACGCGTAAATGTGCAATAGCCACTACATAATCTAGGTACTCGCCATTTCCAGCCTCATACGCAGATTTATAGTCCTCAGATTTTTGGATGCTTTTTTGGAGTTGATCCGCAAGCTGTTTGGGTTTGATATCCTGATGAAAAGATAAAAGCCAGGATTTCAGCTCATGACGTTGACCGGTTCGTCGATCATGAAATGTTTTGACTGTAACTGTAGGCATCTCCAAGTCTAAGACTTGAGGCTTTTTTTCAAGAT
>NZ_JAYJLK010000087.1:0-1917 GCF_051948795.1 Acinetobacter sp. Lyrl_1 | reverse complement strand
TGGTGGAGACTAGGAGAGTCGAACTCCTGACCTCCTGCGTGCAAAGCAGGCGCTCTACCAACTAAGCTAAGTCCCCAGCTTATCATCTGTGATTCGATGTATCTTCTTCTGCATAATTGCTTCGTCAGTAGTGGTGGGTCTGACAAGACTTGAACTTGTGACCCCACGCTTATCAAGCGTGTGCTCTAACCAACTGAGCTACAGACCCTCAGATACATCAATGAAGAACAACTTGTTGTGGATTCTTACCAATCGTCAATCTTTCGTTAAGGAGGTGATCCAGCCGCAGGTTCCCCTACGGCTACCTTGTTACGACTTCACCCCAGTCATCGGCCACACCGTGGTAAGCGTCCTCCTTGCGGTTAGACTACCTACTTCTGGTGCAACAAACTCCCATGGTGTGACGGGCGGTGTGTACAAGGCCCGGGAACGTATTCACCGCGGCATTCTGATCCGCGATTACTAGCGATTCCGACTTCACGCAGTCGAGTTGCAGACTGCGATCCGGACTACGATCGGCTTTTTGAGATTAGCATCACATCGCTGTGTAGCAACCCTTTGTACCGACCATTGTAGCACGTGTGTAGCCCTGGCCGTAAGGGCCATGATGACTTGACGTCGTCCCCGCCTTCCTCCAGTTTGTCACTGGCAGTATCCTTAAAGTTCCCATCCGAAATGCTGGCAAGTAAGGAAAAGGGTTGCGCTCGTTGCGGGACTTAACCCAACATCTCACGACACGAGCTGACGACAGCCATGCAGCACCTGTATGTAGATTCCCGAAGGCACCTTTCCATCTCTGGAAAGTTTCTACTATGTCAAGGCCAGGTAAGGTTCTTCGCGTTGCATCGAATTAAACCACATGCTCCACCGCTTGTGCGGGCCCCCGTCAATTCATTTGAGTTTTAGTCTTGCGACCGTACTCCCCAGGCGGTCTACTTATCGCGTTAGCTGCGCCACTAAAGGATCAAATCCCCCAACGGCTAGTAGACATCGTTTACGGCATGGACTACCAGGGTATCTAATCCTGTTTGCTCCCCATGCTTTCGCACCTCAGTGTCAGTATTAGGCCAGATGGCTGCCTTCGCCATCGGTATTCCTCCAGATCTCTACGCATTTCACCGCTACACCTGGAATTCTACCATCCTCTCCCATACTCTAGCTAACCAGTATCGAATGCAATTCCCAAGTTAAGCTCGGGGATTTCACATTTGACTTAATTAACCACCTACGCGCGCTTTACGCCCAGTAAATCCGATTAACGCTCGCACCCTCTGTATTACCGCGGCTGCTGGCACAGAGTTAGCCGGTGCTTATTCTGTGGGTAACGTCCACTTAGCCCAGGTATTAACCAGGTAAGCCTCCTCCCCACTTAAAGTGCTTTACAACCAAAAGGCCTTCTTCACACACGCGGCATGGCTGGATCAGGGTTCCCCCCATTGTCCAATATTCCCCACTGCTGCCTCCCGTAGGAGTCTGGGCCGTGTCTCAGTCCCAGTGTGGCGGATCATCCTCTCAGACCCGCTACAGATCGTCGCCTTGGTAGGCCTTTACCCCACCAACTAGCTAATCCGACTTAGGCTCATCTATTAGCGCAAGGTCATAAAGAGCCCCTGCTTTCTCCCGTAGGACGTATGCGGTATTAGCATCCCTTTCGGAATGTTGTCCCCCACTAATAGGCAGATTCCTAAGCATTACTCACCCGTCCGCCGCTAGCTCAGTTACCGAAGCAACCTCGCCCGCTCGACTTGCATGTGTTAAGCCTGCCGCCAGCGTTCAATCTGAGCCATGATCAAACTCTTCAGTTAAAATCATTTTGAAGTTTTAATCTAAACTTCCAAATCTGGCTCATCAATTTTCTGACTTAAATTTCGCTCAAATAAACTTCGAGTAATTTAAACCAATCAATCAATGAAATAT
>NZ_JAYJLK010000086.1:0-1999 GCF_051948795.1 Acinetobacter sp. Lyrl_1 | reverse complement strand
ATCAACAAGTAATGTTTTTTCATCAATACTGGCTTGCAGACGTTTTAAAGCATCATTATCAGACAAATCATTCACCTAGTAGTTAATTAGGAAGTATTAGAAAATTACCAAGTAATTACTTTTAAAGCAAGATATATTTTTATTTAAATTATAAGTTATTGTTTTTATTAGAACAGTATGCGTATTTTCCTAAATATAGGACTAGAGTCCACCATTAGAAGATGTGGACTCCTTCAAGCAGTAGTCGCGGCGGAACAAGTTCCTGCCTGCGCCTACTACTACCTACTACTTAGCCAGTATTGATACCAAAAGCTCGAACAGCGATAGCCATCAACTTAATTGAAGTACAGGCAGCAGAAGTAGCAAGAATAATTGACATAGCATGTGGGAAATCTAAATAAGCAACAAACTCACCAACTGGACCACCAACAGAAGAAAGCGAAGATAATTGAGAAAGAATGGCAGACTCAATGCGATGTATGACAGGGAGAACAGTATTATTTAAAAAAGCATAAGTAAGACCTGCAACAGTAACACCTACAACAAGCTTACCAACAACACTAAGAACAACTCTAGAAAGAATCATCAAAGGAATATTTATAGCCATAAAAAAACCTATTTTTGTATTAAAAATTTATAGGTAAATTATATCAAATTTCTATTTATATATTTGTTTTTTAACAATTTTAATAGTAAGTGATTTTATCATTATGGTGAGAGTTGGAGAAGATCAGGGAATACTCACCCTAGAGCATCTAAAAAGACACTCTAGGAGTATTACCCGAACAATGTAAGGCATCACTACGGAGCCGAGCCATCGCTTCACAGGGACATATCACGGTATAACGCTATGTCTGTCTTAATTACGGCTTATATCACCGCCTGAACGCATTTAAGACCGCTTAGAGCCTATTTAGACCATCACAAGGGACAAACCCAATATATTCACGATCAAGGCTTAAACTACTCATTATGCTGTGTGCTTTGTTCAGCTCCCCCAGTAGCACACTGAAAATCACCGAATTAAATGCTGTCGTCACTGTACCTACCACCCATTTAAACGGACGATATTAATTATTTGAACGGATTAAGAACGAAAGAGGGATTTATTTTAATTCTACGCACGTTATAATGATCTAACAGCACGGAGTTTTAACTTGAATCTTATATAGAGTTCTAGCTCATATAACTTTCGTTATTAATTACTGCAAATAATTAATAACCGTGCATCAAATATAAAACGAAACCCGACCATACACAATATGGTCGGGTTTTTTATTTATCAAAGCATTATGTTTTTTGCGTCGGCAAAGCCTAAAACCTACCGATCTGGAGCAAAAGGGAGCCTGTAATCAGGGAAAGGAAAGTTAAGAGTTTTTATTGCGTCAGTTCGGGGGCAACTCCGCCCCCTCTGTTACGGGGTTAAGGGGTCGAACCCCTTACAAGGCACAAAGTACCCTTTGTGTATCCTTGCTTAAAAGCAATTACCATTGAGCTACGCTCAATGGATAGTCAAAAAAAAACCCTTGAAACGGTTAAGAATCAAGGGTACAGGGGAAATAGTTTATAAAATTTTAAAATCAGTGATTTCAGATAGATCATAAAAATCACCTTGATCATCTATAAGAATTTGAGATGAAGAAGAAAGGTTAAGAATAATACTTGTAACAATTCCTTTTTTTACCAAATCACCTACAGACTGACCTAAAGAATAAGTAAAAGAAACTTGCTTGCCTAAAAGATCTAAAGCATTAAGATGTGAAGCAGACATGATGATCTCCCAAATAGATCGTTGTGTTTAGCTGAAACAAAGGATTGCAGTCCAATGTTTCAGCGATTAAATACGCCCCTGACGAACAGAGCGAAGCATAAAAAGTTTAATTTCACGACTAGAATTAGAATGAGATTTCTTACAAAGCTTGTCAAATTCAGACTTTAAAAGACTATTAACCTTAAAATTCATAGTCGTATCCAAATTAGAAAGAGATTGCTCAATTTG
>NZ_JAYJLK010000085.1:0-2092 GCF_051948795.1 Acinetobacter sp. Lyrl_1 | reverse complement strand
TATCTTTTGACTGCAGTCTTGTGCGAAATGCTGAAGGGAATCATCTTGTTAGAGCCTCAGATTACAAGGGATGAAAAGGATGAAAAAAAGGTTATTCTAAATAATTGTAAAAACAACAATAAAATCAATACAGTATCTTATAATTTAAAACTTCTTTTGCAAAAGCAGTTATCGAATACTGAGAAAAATAAACTGTTGTATAAAAAAGTTACACGAAAACTCCAAGCTATGGATGAATTTGATGCCAACGAGTTAAAAATTCTTTTAGAGCGTAAAACAATAAAAAATGATTTTGAACAGCTTAATCTTGGCCGCTATATTCAACAATTTATTATTGTTTTCAACGAGATTGCCAATAGTAGATTAAATTCAACAGTAATTAATGTTCAGGCTTTAATTAACGATATTAAAAAGGGTATGACCTATAAATCTGATTCAGGCACATCATCGTTGGATGTAGAGAATGAGGATACTGGACAAGATACAGACGTCAATATTTCTGATCCTGAACAGGATGAGATCGCCAAGCGGGTGAAGGGGAGTTTCGCTGATGACAAACAGAAACAGCTTGAAAAGCAAGCTAAGCGAATTCAGCGACGTGACTTAGCCTGTAAAACTAATCCGCTTTATCTGAAACCCAGTTTATTAACTGAGGTATATCAGCGATTGCACGAGTGTTATCAAGAAAATACGAGAAACGATGCATATCAATCGGCTTTAGCTGTGTGTGGTCTGATGTGTCTCTTGACCGGTCTGAGTCCAACGGTCTTTCAAAAGATCAAGTATTTGATTGGTATTGGTAGAATTAAAAAAAAATCAGTCAAAAAAGCCATCCGTTATTATTGGGTGATCGATCCCAAGCTGAATGCCAATCATTCCGGTGCCATGCAAGATAAAGCACAGCGTTATAATCGGGCCTTAACCCTGGAATGGCGCATACCAGCACCCTGGATCACCAGTTTAGAGGCTTTAGAGGAACCTGAATTTTGTGTGATTGAGTACAATAATTTTTTGCGGGAAGTCTTTAAAGAGCATCAGATTGGTGAAATCACCTGCGGGATGTTAGAGCGACAAATCTATTTCCATCTGGATATGGAGACTGGTGATAACCTAGTCGCACACTTATTGGCTAATCGAGATACTCATCATATCGTGCAATGGAACTATGAAGGGCGTCAGATCGATCAAATCGACCAGCATTTTCAAGGCTATATTAATGTTCTATTAGACCGTAGAAAAGGTGATCCATGGATTGAGAATGAACACCCTGGCCATATTTTTCATCGTGAGGAACGTATTGGTAGTCAGCGATGCTGGACTGTAGAGGCCGCGAGTGAATTTTTTAATCAGCTTTATCATTTTGTCAAAAACACATTAGCCAATACTCAAGCGAATCTGATCGAGAAGCTGAATGCTTACAGCATTTGGATGTGGCATCTTTCCTTAATCTGCCTGACGGTACGTCCAATAGTCGGCATGCCGGGGTTACTCAAACATTACGATCCTAAGGCACAACTGCTTTATGTGCATGATAAAAAAACTGATTCACGAAAAGTAGGACGTCCTGTTCCTGTTACAGGCTACTGGCAGGATCATTTCAATGCATATCGAAAATATCTGACGCAAACCATCGAGACACTCGGGATAACTAGTTTTAAAGTGAAATTGGAAAATGATGGTTTTATGCTCTATGTCATCTCACATCCTCGGATCAAGTCCCAAAAAGGTCAGGTGAATCTTGCGGAAGTCGTGGAGCATTTGGAGTTACAGCCCATGTCTGCTGATTTTGTCACGAATTACCTTAAAGAGACCGTGCAGATTTATAAAAACTGGCCAAGGCATTTCACTAAAAATCATCTCGCCTTGAGTGGTGACATTCACAATACGCTATATACCCATGATAAGCAAAGCATGGGATTCAGTCACATTTCTGGATTAAGCCCTTATTTCTACAAACACGACATTCAGCAGCAAGTTAAAAGCTTGCTCAACAAACTAGAAATCGCAAAGCTTGAAGTGCTTTAAAGGACCATCTTGTGCTTGATACATCACTCGTTACGCAATTAGAAAATGCCATTAAAAGAGAAATCGC
>NZ_JAYJLK010000084.1:0-2454 GCF_051948795.1 Acinetobacter sp. Lyrl_1 | reverse complement strand
CCTCAAATAATTAAGGTTCGGTTACTAGGTCTGTAAAACAAACCCATTGCAGAAGAGTATTTAACTATCACTGATTTTTGTTACTTAATACAGATTTTAACAGTGGTTACTTTTTTGGTTACTACAATGTGGAATATCAAAATAATATATATAAAAAACATATATATAAATATTTATATGATGCGTAATATACGCATCATATATAAAGCGTTCTATTTTGATATAATTGATCCAATCAACCCCTTATTAGGTTTCATTTAAATTCCATGAGTCTTACTGAAATTAAAGTTCGCCAAGCTCATTGCAAGGAAAAAACCTGTTTTTTATCCGATGAAGATGGACTTAGTCTGAAGATTGAGCCGAGTGGAAGAAAATCTTGGTGCTATCGCTATACAGATCCACAAACTAAAAAACGTCGACGCATTCAGCTAGGCCTTTATCCTGATTTATCGCTGAAAAAGGCACGACAAGTCAGAGATGACTTTAAAGACAATGATTTCTGTTTTGAACATGATACTGCCTCTAATGTCATCACCTTTGGTAAGGTCGGGGAGGAGTGGTTACAGTTCAAACTGAAAAATGCCTTCAACGATCTACCCCGCTGTGGTGTACTACAGTTAGCAGAAAGATGCTTACAGCAAGATATTTATCCAGACCTTCAGGATTTACCTTTTCAAAACATCAAGCGTTATGACCTGGTTTCAGTAATCAAAAAAATAGAGGGACGCCAAGTAAAAGAACCTGTCAAGAAAGCTTGTAGTTATTTGAACCAAATTTATGACTACGCTGTAGCGATGGGTTATTGTGAATTCAACATCGCGCATGGTTTAAATAAAATCGCCATTAACAGTAAAATCAAGAAAAATTATCCGTATTTGAAAGCAGAGGATATATCTGATTTTAAGTATAAATTACAAAAATTGGATGCCCATCCGATTATTAAAAAAGCACTGTTGTTTAAATTATATACTGGAGTGCGAGGGGCTGAATTGTTATTGTCTGAACCTCATCATTTTGATTTAAATGAAAAAATATGGAAAATACCTGCCTTGCATATTAAACAGTTTCGACGAAAAGTCATATTAGGCCATGAGATTCCAGATTTTTTAGTTCCACTTTCAAATCAGGCTTTAGAGATTTTGAAAGACGTCATGCAGTGGTCATACGGTGAAAAATACCTTTTTGCTAGCCCTCGCAAACACAATCAACCGATTCATTTTAATACTCTAAATATGGCCATACGTAAGATGGGGTATGGCAAACATCAACTATCTTCTCATGGTTTACGTTCTACTTTTAGTACCATTTTGAATGACTCAGGTTTGTTCCAAGATAATTGGATTGAGGCACAACTTTCACATATTGATAAGAACCGTACCCGTGCCAGCTATAATCACGCTGACTATTTAGCTCAACGGACTGAAATGATGCAGTGGTGGGGTGATTATTTAAGTACTAGTAAGTAAAATCGTACTAAACCGTAACCTGAGTTCGATATAAAAAAGAGTAGAAAAAAAGCCCTGAATTTATAACATATTGGTTCTCAAGACAAAATGTTATAAAACAAGGCTTCTCAATGGATCATATTACCGAATTATTTTGTATTTTGGACGATTTCTGCAAAACATTTAATGAATCTTTAGAAAAAGCTTTAATTTCTGATGGCTTTGTTGCATAAATATGTAAGCATCTGATTTAAATAAATTTAATTTTGGATCAAAAAATAATCAAAACTTTTAAAATCATATAGTTATGAAATCTTTGTGCAACAAAGCCAAATATGCTAAAAGGCTAAGCAGATTTCGTCGAAATCAGATTAAATAATAAGAAAATACCTAATTTACGTGATGTTTAACGAGTTTTTTGTTAACGAAAATGACATTTGGTAATTGGAGTAACAGACTAAAACACTAGATATCATCATATCTTAGTTTTATATGACTGTTTTCTCCAAATATGTGGATTTTTAAAATGTCATTAAAAGAAGATTGGTTATGAATAGAAATTACCGTGTTATCTGGAATGATTCAACAAATAGCTTTATTGCTGTTGCTGAAAATGTTAAATCAAGAGGGAAAAAAAGCAGTAAATCTTTAGTCACTACTTTTGCTACAGCTGGATTATTACTCTTAGGTGTCTCCCAATCTTATGCTGATACAGCAGCAGATGCTGCAGCGGCTGCTAGTTCGGCAATTCAATCCCAACTCTATGCTATCACTTCACAAAGTTCTGCTAATGAATCAATGCTTTCATCTTTATCATCGTTGAGTTCAGCAATTGAATCTGCTGGTTCAGCAGGATTATCTGCTAGTTCAGCACAATCATCGTTGAGTTCAGCAACTGCATCTGCTGGTTCAGCAGGATTATCTGCTAGCTCTGCACAATCATCGTTGAGTTCAGCAACTGCATCTGCTGGTTCAGCAGGATTATCTGCTAGTTCAGCAATTGAATCTG
>NZ_JAYJLK010000083.1:0-2524 GCF_051948795.1 Acinetobacter sp. Lyrl_1 | reverse complement strand
CTCTCTTAAAGCCCAATTATACGACAAACGAGCAACACCACTTGCCTGAGCAAAATGGCTTGCTTGTTTATTATTGGGCATCAATTCAATGATATGCCCTCGTATAAATCGACTCATAGTGCTTCTTTGACCGCCTGTATTAGCTTTTGGTTCTTTTTACTTCGGCTTCCATATAATCGTGCTGAAAATACAGTGATAATTTCCAGGACATCTTGAGACAGTTCCTCCTCAAAACTCAAATTTTCACCCTGATTAATAATTACAATTTCAACATTCCGAGCTTCACATAAAGCAAAAACCAATTCAGCACCAAAACGTAATAATCGATCTTTGTGGGTTAAAACCAATCGACCAATTTCATTATTAATAATTCCATCCAAAAGAGCCTTAAGCCCTTTTTTGTGATAATTCATCCCTGAGCCTAAATCACTAATAATCTCAAATGTCCATCCCTGCTTGGCACAGTACATTTCCAAAACTTGTTTTTGTCGCTCAAGATCAGCCTTTTGATCGTGACTAGATACTCTTGCATAAGCAATAGTTTTTCGGCTGTTCTGAATTGATAGATCATGGATAAGTTCAGGTGTGATCTTGCTTAGATCGTAACGTCTGTGATTTTTTGGGGTTCTATCTGCGACTAAAGTGCCTTCCTCATCCCATCTTCTTAGGGTTTGGATGGAAACACCCAGTGTTTTAGCTGCAACGCCAATACTAACATATCTACTCATTTTTATATAATAATATAGAAATAGGTAGATTTCAACTAGCAGTTATTAACCCTTTCGGCTTGTAAAATCAGCTCAAGCTGCCAAACAAGTATCCATCGTCATGCGACCAACAGTTTTGTTTAAGAACTGCGCATTTAAAATAGCAACCAAAACTTATACTAGATAAGCCATCTATACTATGTGGGATCAGCATTTTTCAAAAATACATCAGATAAACAGTAAGTTATTTAATTTTTATAGTGAAGATTAAAATAGCCTACAAACACATATCATAAAAAATATTCATATGACCTATAAAATAAATTAGAAAATCATAGCTCGATCTACTAAAATCGCTTTCTTTTGTTTATATCTTACTTTTCTCTCCCATGACGAATTTACGCACACGGGATATTATTGCCTTGGGTTTTATGACCTTTGCGCTGTTTATTGGTGCAGGTAATATTATTTTCCCACCTATCGTGGCACAGCAAGCGGGCGAACACGTCTGGCTTGCTGCGCTCGGTTTTCTCATTACCGCAGTTGGCTTACCCGTGATTACCATTATGGCGTTGTCACGTGTCGAAGGTTCTATACAAATTTTAAGTTCGCCTTTAGGCAAAATCGCGAGCTTAATTTTAACAGTCGTCTGTTATTTAGCGGTTGGCCCGCTTTTCGCCACACCACGTACCGCTACCGTATCTTATGAAATTGGTTTCTCTGCCTATTTTGGCGATTCCGCGAACACCTTATTCATTTATAGCGCCATCTATTTTGCCTTGGTGATGTTAGTTTCACTGTATCCACACAAAATTTTAGATACAGTGGGCTATGTACTTTCCCCGCTTAAAATTCTGTCATTACTAATTTTAGGCATCACTGCATTTATTATTCCGACAGGTACAATTTCACCTGCCATTCACAATTATGTGAACAGTCCTGTATCTGAAGGCTTTATTAACGGTTATCTCACTATGGATACCTTAGGTGCATTGGTATTCGGGATTGTGATTATTAATGCGATTCGTTCACGTGGCGTAACTGATAAAAAACTCATCACCCGCTATGCGGTATGGGCAAGTTTAATTTCAGGGATCGGTTTAACTTTAGTTTATCTAAGCCTATTTAAACTGGGGATGGGCAGTCACGATGTTGCCGCCAATGCCAGTAATGGTGCAGTCATTTTACATGCCTATGTGCAACATGCTTTTGGCGGATTTGGCTCGGTATTTTTAGCTGCAATGATTTTTATTGCCTGCATGGTTACGGCAATTGGACTGACATGCGCATGTGCTGGATATTTTGAGCAAATTACTAAAATTCATTATCGCCGTTGGGTATTTATTTTAGTGGGCTTTGCCTTTGTTATTTCCAATCTTGGACTCACCAAACTCATTGCAGTTTCAGTGCCTATTTTAAGCGCGATTTATCCACCTGCAATTGTGGTCATTCTACTCAGCTTTTTCTGGGGATTATTCCGTATTCCAACCCGCGTGATTGCACCTACTGCCGCAGTTGCATTGCTCTTTGGCATCATTGATGCAATGAAGGCCGCAGACTTAGCTAGATTCTTGCCAACCACACTGACCAATTTTCCCCTGAGTGAACAAAACCTCGCTTGGTTGATTCCTGCATTACTGATTTTTGTATTCGCTACAATTCATGATCGAATGAAAAAATAGCCAGTACGGACTTCGAGCTCGGCTATTTTTTCAAGTCATGCTCTATTTTCGAGCTGTATTGTATTAAAGTCGTGTTTTATCCAAATACGAATTTAAGTTAGACAATAATTGTCAGGTTTTACCCAAACCCGCACT
>NZ_JAYJLK010000082.1:0-3039 GCF_051948795.1 Acinetobacter sp. Lyrl_1 | reverse complement strand
GACGGCCAATGCTTTGCCACTAAACGAGTGAGTCAGCAGCCATTGCAAAGCTTTCGCCTTGTTATGCCTGCCGTCTTGTACCGCCTTCACAATACGCGCTTGCAGCCCTCTGACATGACGCTGTACAGCAATCCAATCGATGCTGTCCCACGATGTGCTGGAAGGTGCACACGCTGATACTGCTGCATTCATTTGCTCTCCCTCCATTAAAAGGGTTCTACACACTCTCTTGTGATGAGAGACCATAAGGACGTCAGCCCGCTTTCGCGTGGGGTAATGTTTCAACCTCTATCCAACCCATTACAGACTGGCATTCGCTTTTTCCTCGTTCCTTCGCCCGCATCACCATGGGCAGTTTTTGCAAACTGCTTTCCCAATGGGAGTAATACGGGATTTCCACGTTCCGCTTACTGAAGTACATCGGCTTAGGTGCCTGCTATCGACCGGGAGGCGTATGGGTCACGAATGCGTAGTCGAAAGACGCAATTCCCACCTCCATTACCGTTTTGGTTCGAGCGTATCAGCCATTTCCGCTCGTTCAACTTAACGATCGTTACGCAGATTCACATGTGTTCACCATACCGATTATCTAGCCCTTGTCCGGCTATGGCTGCCAGAAGGGTACGCCTCTCACGATTGATACCCCGCACCTTGCGGTGCCTCGTTACATTGTCGAAGGCGCTCTTTATTCAGCCTTCTAGATTCACCCGGTGACACGGGTGGTTCCCGCAGGGGGAACAACTTCATTAAGCGACTTCGTGTCGCACCTCGACCCAATTGTTGCATATCGGTAGATTGCCATCATCCAGATAGCGGCTTAAAGCTGGCCAACGCTTCAGAGTGTAATTGATGGCCTTGGCGGTGGGAGAACTCGATGGCACCGTCAGATGATGTTGGTTGAGCCATTCATATAGTTGTTGCATCACTGGTTGACTATGCTGTTGTCGGTATTCGCGGCGGTCTTCCGCTGTACCATCGGTCTTTTTCCTGAGCTCTGCTTCTATCGCATACAGTTTCTGAATCAGCACTAATGCCTGTTCAGCGACCTGACTTTTCCCAGTTACATGCAGTTCATGGAATTTACGACGTGCATGGGCCATGCAGCCCACCTCAATGACCTGGCCTGATTTAAAGCGTGCTTTATAACCACTGTAATCATCACAGACTAGATAACCCTGCCAGCCTTTCAAGAACTCTGCAGCATGCTGGCCTGAACGACTATCCTGAAAGTCATAGATCACCGCCTGAACTGGATTGTACTGTGTAGTGGCATAGGCCCAGACATAACCTTTCTTCGGTTTTTTATCATTCTCACCCATCCGCATGATGGTGACCGGTGTTTCATCTGCATGCAGCACCTGCTGTTGTAGTACCACCTCTTTTAAGGCATTGGCCAGAGGTTCCAGTTCTACACCGCAGCGACCTATCCAGTCAGATAAAGTTGATCTAGAAAGTTCGATTCCCGCCCGCTGATAGATCAGACGTTGACGGTACAGCGGCAAATGATCGGCATATTTCGATACCAGCACATGGCTGAGCAGTTCAGGTGAAGCAATGCCTTTATCAATCACATAGGCAGGCATCGCTTGCTGAGTCAGGGTGTCACACTGATCACAGACCCATTTGCCACGGACATGCTGTTCCTTGTAGAACTGTGCCGGTCTGAAATGCAGTTTTTCACTGATATCTTCGCCGATACGACGTAACTGGCAGCCACAACTGCATTGGGTTGATGCAGGTTCATGCTCAATACGGATGGTGTGTAGATGATCGGGCAGCAGTCGACGTTTAGGTTTATTTGCTTTGGCTTTGTGTGTCGCTGCATCGGTTTTATCTGCATTCAGCCGTTCCAGTTCCAGATCAACGGCTGCAATATCTTCTTCGACCGCTTCATCCCAGAGATGGATTTGTTTTGCAGTGAGATGTTCGTTTTTACTGCCGAATTTGTGCTGTTTAAATAGTGCGAGTTCATGCTCGTATTTTTGATTGAGAATGGCTTTGTTGCACAAACCTATCTGTAAAGGCTTTTTCAGCGATATAATTTTCAAATGAAGAAGCCTACACACAAAATCTACCGCACAACCAATTGGCCCGCATATAACCGAGCACTCATGAGTCGCGGAAATATTGCCATTTGGTTTGATCCTGCTACGCAATAGTATGCTCCATCAAAAGGCAAACAAGGGCGAAATCAAACCTACTCCGACGCAGCTATCCAATGCTGCTTAATGATTAAATCCTTATTCCGTCTATCTTTACGTATGGTCACCGGCTTTGTTCAAAGCCTGATTAAACTATGTGGTCTAGATTGGACAGCACCAGATTACACCACACTTTGTAGAAGACAAAAGCATATTGATATTTTGATTAGCTATCAGAAAAGTAGTGATGGGCTACATCTATTAGTGGACTCTACTGGCTTGAAGTTTTTAGGCGAAGGTGAGTGGAAACGTAAGAAACATCAACCTGAATATCGTCGCCAATGGCGTAAACTACATATCGGCATAGATGCTAAAACTCTGCAAATACGGGCTGTTCAGCTCACAACAAATAATGTGAGTGACGCTCAGGTTCTTGGAAACTTGCTTGATCAGATCCCTAAAGATGAGCAGATTGACTTTGTTTATACGGATGGCGCTTATGACACCAAGCAATGCCGTCAGATCATTGCAGATCGGCAAGTGCATGCGGTGATTCCACCAAGAAAAAATGCAAAGCCTTGGAAAGGTAACAAAGTTCATTCGCGAGAGCGAAATGAATTACTTCGAACAGTTAAACGTTTCGGCAGGACATTATGGAAAAAATGGTCAGGCTATCATCGCCGAAGTTTGGTCGAAACTAAGATGCATTGCATCAAATTATTAGGCGATAAACTCAGCGCAAGGAGTTTTGATAGTCAGGTCAATGAAGTTCATGCACGTATAGCCGTGTTAAATAAATTTACAGAATTAGGCAGACCTCATACCCAAGTTGTCACTTAAATTTGAGCAACTTAGGAAAGCTCTATCTTTAAAATCTTTATGCAACAAAGCCTATATT
>NZ_JAYJLK010000081.1:0-3231 GCF_051948795.1 Acinetobacter sp. Lyrl_1 | reverse complement strand
TTAACGACTGTTTGGGGTTGTATAGTCAAGTAATTAAGTGCATGTGGTGGATGCCTTGGCAGTCAGAGGCGAAGAAAGACGTGATAGCCTGCGAAAAGCTCCGGGGAGGCGGCAAATATCCTTTGATCCGGAGATTTCTGAATGGGGAAACCCACCTACCTTAAGGTAGGTATCGTATGATGAATACATAGTCATACGAAGCGAACGCGGGGAAGTGAAACATCTCAGTACCCGTAGGAAAAGAAATCAATTGAGATTCCCTCAGTAGCGGCGAGCGAAAGGGGAAAAGCCCATTAAGTTATGTGTGTTTTAGTGGAATGCTCTGGGAAGTGCAACCATAGTGGGTGATAGTCCTGTACACGAAAGGGCACACATAATGATGACGAGTAGGGCGAGGCACGTGAAACCTTGTCTGAATATGGGGGGACCATCCTCCAAGGCTAAATACTCCTGACTGACCGATAGTGAACCAGTACCGTGAGGGAAAGGCGAAAAGAACCCCTGTGAGGGGAGTGAAATAGATCCTGAAACCGCATGCATACAAGCAGTGGGAGCCAACTTGTTTGGTGACTGCGTACCTTTTGTATAATGGGTCAGCGACTTATATTCAGTAGCAAGGTTAACCGAATAGGGGAGCCGTAGAGAAATCGAGTCTTAATAGGGCGTTTAGTTGCTGGGTATAGACCCGAAACCGGGTGATCTATCCATGAGCAGGTTGAAGGTTGGGTAACACTAACTGGAGGACCGAACCCACTGTCGTTGAAAAGCCAGGGGATGACTTGTGGATAGGGGTGAAAGGCTAATCAAACTCGGTGATAGCTGGTTCTCCCCGAAAGCTATTTAGGTAGCGCCTCGGACGAATACCATTGGGGGTAGAGCACTGTTTCGGCTAGGGGGTCATCCCGACTTACCAAACCGATGCAAACTCCGAATACCAATGAGTACTATCCGGGAGACAGACTGCGGGTGCTAACGTCCGTAGTCAAGAGGAAAACAATCCAGACCGCCAGCTAAGGCCCCAAAATCATAGTTAAGTGGGAAACGATGTGGGAAGGCATAGACAGCTAGGAGGTTGGCTTAGAAGCAGCCACCCTTTAAAGAAAGCGTAATAGCTCACTAGTCGAGTCGGCCTGCGCGGAAGATGTAACGGGGCTAAAACTATGTGCCGAAGCTGCGGATGCATAATTTATTATGCGTGGTAGGGGAGCGTTCTGTAAGCCGAAGAAGGTGGATTGAGAAGTCTGCTGGAGGTATCAGAAGTGCGAATGCTGACGTGAGTAACGACAAAACGGGTGAAAAACCCGTTCGCTGAAAGACCAAGGGTTCCAGTCCAACGTTAATCGGGGCTGGGTGAGTCGACCCCTAAGGCGAGGCCGAGAGGCGTAGTCGATGGGAAATTGGTTAATATTCCAATACTTCAGTGTAATGCGATGAGAGGACGGAGAAGGTTAAGTCAGCCTGGCGTTGGTTGTCCAGGTGAAAGGAAGTAGGCATGCATCTTAGGCAAATCCGGGGTGCTCTATGCTGAGATCTGATAGCAAGCTGTACTTGTACAGTGAAGTGGCTGATACCCTGCTTCCAGGAAAAGTCTCTAAGCTTCAGTTACACTGGAATCGTACCCGAAACCGACACAGGTGGTCAGGTCGAGTAGACCAAAGCGCTTGAGAGAACTCTGCTGAAGGAACTAGGCAAAATGGTACCGTAACTTCGGGAGAAGGTACGCTGTTGATGGTGATAGGACTCGCTCCTTGAGCTGTCGACAGCCTCAGAAACCAGGCCGCTGCAACTGTTTATTAAAAACATAGCACTCTGCAAACACGAAAGTGGACGTATAGGGTGTGATGCCTGCCCGGTGCTGGAAGGTTAATTGATGGGGTTAGCGTAAGCGAAGCTCTTGATCGAAGCCCCAGTAAACGGCGGCCGTAACTATAACGGTCCTAAGGTAGCGAAATTCCTTGTCGGGTAAGTTCCGACCTGCACGAATGGCATAATGATGGCGGCGCTGTCTCCAGCAGAGGCTCAGTGAAATCGAATTCGCCGTGAAGATGCGGTGTACCCGCGGCTAGACGGAAAGACCCCGTGAACCTTTACTGCAGCTTGACATTGAACTTTGACCTTACTTGTGTAGGATAGGTGGGAGGCTTTGAAACTTGGACGCTAGTCCGAGTGGAGCCGTCCTTGAAATACCACCCTGGTAATGTTGAGGTTCTAACTCTGTCCCGTTATCCGGGACGAGGACCATGTCTGGTGGGTAGTTTGACTGGGGCGGTCTCCTCCTAAAGAGTAACGGAGGAGTACGAAGGTGCGCTCAGCGTGGTCGGAAATCACGCGTAGAGTATAAAGGCAAAAGCGCGCTTAACTGCGAGACCCACAAGTCGAGCAGGTACGAAAGTAGGTCTTAGTGATCCGGTGGTTCTGTATGGAAGGGCCATCGCTCAACGGATAAAAGGTACTCTGGGGATAACAGGCTGATACCGCCCAAGAGTTCATATCGACGGCGGTGTTTGGCACCTCGATGTCGGCTCATCTCATCCTGGGGCTGAAGCAGGTCCCAAGGGTATGGCTGTTCGCCATTTAAAGAGGTACGCGAGCTGGGTTTAGAACGTCGTGAGACAGTTCGGTCCCTATCTACCGTGGGCGCTGGAAATTTGAGAGGATCTGCTCCTAGTACGAGAGGACCAGAGTGGACGAACCTCTGGTGTACCGGTTGTGACGCCAGTCGCATCGCCGGGTAGCTATGTTCGGAAGGGATAACCGCTGAAAGCATCTAAGCGGGAAGCCTACCTCAAGATAAGATTTCCCCGAGGCTTTATGCCTCCTAAAGAGCCGTTGAAGACTACGACGTTGATAGGTTGGATGTGGAAGCATAGCGATATGTGAAGCTGACCAATACTAATTGCTCGTGAGGCTTGACTATACAACACCCAAACAGTTGGGGTTGTATGCTCAATCGATTCAAATCCAATCAGTCAATTCAGACTGATCTTGATTTAGTTAACGCTAAACAATAAAATTCAGACCCAATACAGCCCAATCTGTTACAGATTCGGAAAACGCAGTGCATCACCATCGTGAATAAGACCAATGCAAGTCTCCGTAAACAGTTGTGCTGGCGACCATAGCAAGAGTGAACCACCTGATCCCTTCCCGAACTCAGAAGTGAAACCTCTTCGCGCTGATGGTAGTGTGGGGTTACCCATGTGAGAGTAAGTCATCGCCAGCTCATTATTC
>NZ_JAYJLK010000080.1:0-3235 GCF_051948795.1 Acinetobacter sp. Lyrl_1 | reverse complement strand
CGATCAAAGGGGTCAATTTTACTTTGCCATTTGAAAGGTAAAAGGGGGCAATTTTAGAATGCCGTTGACAGCAGCAGGGTTGCGCGTAAATACAAGCATACGACTGATTCAAACCATCGTTTGCCTACAGCACCCAATCTGTTAGAGCGTCAATTTACAGTCATTCAGCCTAACAAGGTTTGGACAACGGATATTACCTATATCCGTACCAAGCAAGGTTGGCTGTATTTATGTGTGATGCTGGATCTATTTAGTCGTCGTATCGTGGGGTGGCAAACCAGCCATCGAATAGAGCGCCAGTTGGTGTGTGATACGTTTAACTATGCAATGGTTCGTCAGGGTTATCCAACTGGTGTTATGGTTCATTCGGACCAAGGTTCACAGTACTGTAGTCGTGATTTTAGAGCGCTGTTACTGACAAATGATTGTACTCAGAGTATGTCTAGACGTGGAAACTGTTGGGATAATGCAGTGACTGAAAGCTTCTTTCATACATTGAAAGGTCATGTGGTCCATGGCAGTGTGTTTGCCACTCGAAAAGAAGCGAATGCTGTCTTGTTTGACTATATTGAGATTTATTACAATCGGGTCAGAAGACATTCTGCAAATGGCTGGTTAAGCCCTGAAGCCTTTGAGAAGAAATATTTTAAGAATTTAGAGGGATTTGTTGTCCACGATACTGTCTAGGATCAGTGGTCTAATTAACAGAACCATATTATAGGACGACCTGATCGATGCCCTTCGTGAATAGATGAAAATTGGTATTGTATAAATTATAAGTCTTTGTACAATCAGTCTGGAAATCTCCCTAAAAATAAAATTTATTAAAAATATTCATATAAGTCCTATTTCTTTTGCTAATTTCACTGCATTTATTCTACTTCTAACTGATAATTTTCTATATATGTTACGTATATGTGTATCGATTGTATGCCTTGAAAGTGATAACTCTCTACTAATTTCTTTATTAGTCAAGCCAATAGCTACCTGATTTAATATATGGATTTCTTTCGAACTTAGTTTTTCACAATTATCTTGTGTAGATATAAGATTCTCTATTTTATTATCTCTTAATTCAAATAAAATTTTGCCTGCAACGAATGGATCAATAGGTGAGCCTCCTAATGCTAGCGTGTTTAATGCCAATAAAAGTTCAACATCATCTCTTTCTTTTAACATATATCCTACTGCACCAGCTTTTATAGCCGATAAAACTATGTCACTATTTGACCATGCAGAAATCACCATAGAAAGGGTATTTGGTAAATAGGTATTAACCCATTTAATCAAATCTTGACCATATCCATCAGGCAGGCCTAAATCCACTAATATTAAGGTTGGATGATAATTCTTCAATTCATTATAGGCATCTTTCAAACTTTTTGAAAATTTTATATTCTCGTGATTGACATTAAAACCTTCCAGTATTTTTAGTAATCTATGTTGCATTGAAATACAATCTTCAACTATTAATATTTTATAAAAAACACCATTTTTTTGATCACCAATCATATTAAACCTCATCATTTGAATAAATTTAATATTAACTCCTCATGGGATTTAATATTTTTTGTATTATTGATTGACAAATTGGTTAAAAAACTATTTGCTTCCTCTCTATAAATTTCATAATTAGCATCATGATGTTCTATTACATCAATTAAAATTTCTGCACCAGAGTATGCATTAAAACCATCATATCTATATCCAACTGGCAATAAGGTAGAATTATGAATCAATGGATAGCCCCCATATAAAGCATCATAATATGCATAATTAAGACCATTTTCCCATTGATGTGCTACCACAACGTCAGTATATCTAGCCAAAAAGTCAGGCATTTGATATCTTCTTTCCACAGTCATAATGTTTTTTTTAACAATATCAGTTCTGCCAATAAAATTATGAAATGCTTTTTGATCTTTCTTATCAAATGTATTGCACATATATATATGTTTTATTAAATCAGGATTTTTCCTATAAGCCTGCTCACATATTAATATAGGAATGTAGCTGGTTTTTAATATATTTATATTAGCTTCAAAAGAAGCTATACGCTTAGTTTTACTTCCAGGTTGATAACCAAAAATAATTTTTTGTTTTTTTAGTTTTTCTATAATCTTATCTGAAAAAATAGGTTCCCATATATGAGGCAAAATATAAACAGGAGCTCTCCCCACTATAGAAAAATATGAAAAACATGTATTCTCATGTTGTGGCAATGTCCATATCGCATCATAATTACAGCCATTAAAGTATCTACCAGGTTCTTTATTAAATACAAAAGACTCCATTTCCATTATAAAATCATTACCCATCCTATAACTTACCACTTTTCCACCATTATTATGAACTAATTCACAATGAATTGGTTCTATCATTACTGTTCCTTCTATTAATAAATCCAACTTATCAACAACATCATTTAATGATTCAATTTTTATTTCTAAATCATCTATCATCAATCCCTTAGGAGGTGTCGTTCTATTACCCAAGAAAACCAAACTGACATTTTCTACAATTGATAGTTTTTTTAATAAAAGATATAAAAAAATAATATTTTGTACAGCACCATTTGCCCAAATGTCAGAACATTGGTCATCTAAATAAAAGCTAATACCTACGTATAACTTCTTTGATAGCATTTTTTATACTCTCTTTAAAATTAAAAACCTACCTTTATTAAAAAGGTAGGCATATTATCAATTTATTTGATTTACCATGTAAATGACATACCAGCACCTACAGCAGCTGTTCTAGAATCTCCAAATCCATTGGATAATGAACCTTTAACACTTACTCCATTATTGAAATAATGGCTTGCACCAATAGCTATTGCTGATTTGCTATCATAGTGTCCAAGTCCTAAACCAAAACTAGTAGCACCTTTATAAGCTGGAGTAGGAATATTGACCATTGCAGCAATTCCTGCAATCCCTCGTGCAGCTCTATCGCGATTCTCATCTATTTGCTTAGAATTATAATCAACACGGGCTGCTAGGTTTTTGAAGGTTGAACTGTTACTTATAGTTGAATCTATATTATCAACAATATATTGTGCTGCAGCGGCAGAACTTGCTGATGCTGTTGCATAAGTTAAAGAATCTACAGCAGAACTTGCTGATGCTGTTGCATAAGTTAAAGAATCTACAGCAGAACTTGCTGATGCTGTAGCGGACATAGCAGATAACTCTGCATCTTGATTTGCTCTTACAGCTGATGATTCTGCTAGTAA
>NZ_JAYJLK010000079.1:0-3311 GCF_051948795.1 Acinetobacter sp. Lyrl_1 | reverse complement strand
TCGCGTTGAGGGTGTTTTTTATGTGGGAAAGAAAATATTAAGAAGAAAAGTAGAAAAAGAAAGGAAAATAAAACCATCTGAGGATGGCTTTAATTCAACGGGTATTGGCTACTTTATTAAGCTAGTAAGTCAAAATTAAAGTGCATCTTTTAAGTTTTTTTGGTGCTGTTTGACTTGTTTTGCGTAGCGTTTACCTTGCTTTTTCATTTTTCGATTACTATTGTAGCCAGTAGGTCCCACATTGTAATAGGCCAAAGCTTTAGGCCATTTACCCGACTGATTTTTATAATGATTTAAAATAAATGTACCACAGTTGATATTGGTATGTTCATGGAATAAATCGCCAGGACAAGTCTGCTGCCAATAACGTGGAATAATTTGTGTGAACCCAACTGCACCTGAAGGTGAAACAGCATAGGCACGATAATTCGATTCTTGTCTAATAACTGCAGCGAGAAGCAGAGGATCAACATTATGTTGTTCTGCACTTTGTACAATGATTGGTGCTACACGATTTGCTGTATCAGGATGCACAGCATAAGCCTTTTGGATCCCTGTAGAAAGTTTAGCTGAGCGTTTTGCAAGAGAGCCACCTCCTAGTGGAGAGCAGGCTGCTAACGTTAAAACAGTACAACCAATACTGAATATTTTTATAGATGGATATTTTCTAAATGCATTAAAAATCATATTAAAACTATATCTGTCATTTTGGCGTATGTGAGTATATATACTGATTTTGAGGTGAGCGATTGGTTCAGTCAAGTGAACTGAAGATTTGAATTGTATCGTGTCAGCATAATACAGAGGTTTCGTTTTGTTTTATCGAATGATTGGATAAACCAATGGAGTCTGATCTATCCTTAGGTTTTAATAATATGTCAAATTGATGACAAGTTTTTTATTTAATATAAACTATTGGAATAGAACAAATAAACTGCAATTTTAAGATAAAAGTACGTACAATATCGACTTTTTAGCACTTTGAAAATTGCTTATTGCACAGGGAGTAAGTGTGTTAGAAGTCTTTGTACAATTATGTGGTGGTATTGGCCTATTTTTGATTGGTATGACCATGATGACGGACAGCTTAAAAGATATGGCAGGGGAAACCTTGCGTATTTGGTTGTCTAAGTTCACAGGTTCACCCATTAAAGCTGTGCTTTCAGGCCTCGGTTTAACCTTAATTGTACAATCTTCTACAGCAACGACTTTAGCCACAATTGGTTTTGTCAGTGCGGGTATTCTTACTTTTGCTCATGCAATTGGTGTCATTATTGGCGCGAATATTGGCACAACCAGTACGGGTTGGATGGTGGCATTTTTAGGTGTTAAATTTTCCATCACCAGTTTTGCATTACCTTTGCTGGGTTTGGGTGCAATGCTCAAATTATTTAGTCAGGGGCGAGTTGCATTATTTGGAATGACATTGGCAGGTTTTAGTCTGATTTTCCTTGGCATTGATATGTTGCAAGTTGCCATGTCAGGTTTTGCTGAACGTGTCGATTTATCAGTATTTTCAAGTAGATCTTTGATTGCGCAACTCAGTTTGGTTTTGGTCGGTATTATCATGACCATTCTGTTGCAATCTTCAAGTGCTGCAATTACCGCGACCTTAGCAGCATTGGCCAGTGGTGCGATTGATTTGCAACAGGCTTTAGGTTTGGTGATTGGACAGAATATTGGTACGGTGGCGACAGCCATTATTGCTGCAATTGGTTCAACTGCAAATGCCAAACGTACTGCAGCGGTTCATGTGATTTTTAACATCATTTCATCCATTTTTGCTTTTATTATTTTAAAACCGTTATTTCTTGAGCTAACACAAAATCAACGTCTTATGGCAACATGGGACAATGTGGTGATTGTTGCTGCATTTCATACAGCATTCAGTATTTCTGGTACTTTGATTATTTTGCCTTTTATCCGTCAGTTCGAAAAACTGATTATGAAAATTATCCCAGATCAAACTCAATCGGTTTTATGTTATCTCGATCAAGCGAGTTTATCTGTGCCCGCCTTGGCTATTCATGCTGCATCAAAGGTGATTTACCATAGTTTGTATGACGTTTTGGTGATGCTAAAACTGGCTATCCAAGAGGGAAGATTACCTTCAAAAGTACGTTTATTACAGCTAGATGAAGTACTCATTCAAGTCCAACGCTATTTGGAAGAAATGTCGATTTCAGAAAATGAAGCCGATCAACAGCGTTTAATGGCGATGCTTCGTTTGATGGTGTATTTACGTGTTTTACGAAGTGATTTGGAAAATATTACTTTAGCAAAAGAAATACGCACCCAACCTGCAATTTATCAAGTTGGCTTAGATTTTGTACAAATTCTTGATGAACATCTAAAAGAAATGGATGATTTTGATGTGCATAAACATGTACTAAGTCTAAATACCGAATTATCTAATTTGAAAAAATGGACAGAAGATCAACGTGCCGAAAACCGTGAAAAAGTGCTGCAATATATTGCCGTGAATCAGCTCAATGCTGCGACAGGTTTAGAGTTGTTGGCGGCACAACGTTGGTTGGATCGCGTGATTGCGCATGCACAGCGCTTAGCTAACGTGTTGGTTGAAAATTCACGTAAACCAAGTTAATGATTTTAGGCTATTTTTTCGATAGTTACTTTTATATTTAAAAATGGCCTAAGCGAATTCACTTTTAATCTCAATCAAGCGTATAATTTGAGCATCGTTTTTTACAGTATTTTTTCAATGACTCCAGCAGCTAAACTTTTAAAAGCCAAGAAAATTCAATTTTCTATGCATGAATATGAACATGATCATAATGCTAAAAGTTTTGGTTTAGAAGCTGCGGAGAAGTTAGGCTTAGATGTCACAGAAGTATTTAAAACTTTATTGGTCAGTGATGATAAGCATTATTTTGTGGCGATTTTACCTGTCCATTACCAATTAAATCTTAAAAAAGTTGCGGCTGCTTTTCAGTGTAAAAAAGTACACATGGCTGATCCTAAAGATGCTGAGCGTTTGACAGGTTATTTGGTTGGGGGCATTAGTCCAATTGGGCAGAAGAAACAACTGAAAACAGTGATTGATGCATCCGCTCAACAGCTTGCAACTATGTATGTGAGTGGAGGGAAGCGGGGATTAGATATTGGTTTAACACCAAGCGATTTGGCAAAAGTTTTAAATGCTAATTTTGTAGATATTGTAGATGCATGATATGTTGAACTTTATATTGTTTTGAGTCCAAAGCACACAGATGCTTGTTCTTGTATGAATGTAGCAACTATTCCTATTCGTTTCATCTCAGTGATTCTTGTTCCAAGCGACCATTTAATAA
>NZ_JAYJLK010000078.1:0-3562 GCF_051948795.1 Acinetobacter sp. Lyrl_1 | reverse complement strand
TCTAAAAATTATTTAGGTATAACTATCTAAAAACTGGATGGATGTACTACAAATTAAAAAGCCTTTCCTGTGCAGAAATAGGAAAGGCTTTTTTGTTCCTGTTAGGAGTTAAACCAAGGTCATGGTACCTAGAATACGATCACCTTTTGCCCCAGTCACGGCAGGTAAATTACCACTTAACTGTTGGCAAAAACGCATCGCTAACCAAGCAAACGCCGTCGCCTCTACCCAGGTCGGGTTCAAACCTAAATCGGCTGTGCTTTGCACGGTCCACTGATGTTTGCGTAAACGCCAGCGTAACTGTTCCAATAGGTAGGAGTTATAAGCACCACCACCGCAGACGTAGACTTCGCCTGTATCCATGCCAGAACGGTAAATGGCTTTTTTAATGGCACGTGTGGTCAGCTTTAATAAAGTCGCTTGTACGTTTTCAGGATTATCTTCGAGTTCGTCATATTCCACATCATTGCGCCAATCTGCAATTTGCTCATCTAGCCATTCCAAATTAAAGTCTTCGCGCCCCGTACTTTTTGGCGGTTCTTTAGAGAAAAATGCATGCGCTTGCAATCGATCTAGTAAGCTGCGAATCGGGTGTCCATAAGCAGCCCAGTTGCCATTTTCATCATACGGCTGACCTGTATAACGCTCACACCAAGCATCCATTAAAATATTGGCAGGCCCTGTATCAAAACCAGATACTGCTTCAGGCTGCCCCGCAGGTAATAAGCTGACATTGGCAATACCGCCTAAATTTAAAATAACCCGATGAATACTCGAATGTTGAAATAAGTTTTGATGGAATGCGGGTACTAAAGGTGCACCTTGTCCACCTGCGGCCATATCACGACGACGAAAATCTGAAATTACAGGAATTTGTGTGATTTCGGTGATGATATTGGGGTCACCAATTTGCAAGGTAAAGCCATGTTCGGGACGATGACGAATCGTTTGACCATGTGAGCCAATCGCTTTAATTTGAGATTTATCTAGTTTATTTTTTTCGATCAGACTATTAATGCCATGACCAATCATGGTGGCCAAAGCTACATCGGCCTTGCCCATGCGGTCAATTTCATTGTCATCAGGCAAAGTCAGTGCCATGAGTTCATCACGTAAATCAGGGTCAAACGGCAAAGTTAGGGTGGCGTGGAGTTGCAGTGGATCAAAAGAAGCAGCAACAAGATCGACACCATCCATGCTTGTGCCCGTCATTACCCCAATATAGATCGCTGTCATGGTTATTCTATAGCCTGCAATATGCTGAAAAAGTGTTAGTATATCGCACAAATTGAATAACTGATGTGTTTGGATTTCGTGATGTCAAATTTCCTGCCGGCTGAAGAACAACTTGCTCTCATTCAACGAGGCACGCATGAAATTATTTCTGAAGAAGATCTTCTGAAGAAATTAAAAGAGAATCGTCCTTTAAAAATTAAGGCGGGTTTTGACCCGACAGCACCTGATTTACACTTGGGGCATACGGTATTAATCAATAAATTAAAAGTATTCCAAGACTTAGGTCACGAAGTGTTTTTCTTGATTGGCGACTATACGGCCATGATTGGTGATCCAACAGGTAAAAGTGCAACTCGTCCGCCGTTGTCACGTGAAAAAGTTTTGGAAAATGCCAAAACTTATCAAGAACAGGTTTTTAAAATTCTTGATCCTCAGAAAACCAAAGTGGTGTTTAACTCTGAATGGTTTGCTACAAAAACTGCAGCCGATTTAATCCAATTGGCATCGCAGCAGACTGTAGCACGCATGTTGGAACGTGATGACTTCACCAAGCGTTATAACAACCAACAACCGATCGCGATTCACGAATTTTTGTATCCATTGGTACAAGGTTATGACTCGGTGGCCTTACAAGCCGATGTGGAGTTAGGTGGTACAGACCAGACCTTTAACTTGTTGATGGGACGTACCTTACAAGGTCGTTATGATCAAGAAGCGCAAGTGTGTATCACGGTGCCAATTTTAGAAGGTTTAGATGGCGTCAATAAAATGTCTAAATCTTTAGGCAACTATATTGGCGTGTTTGATGCACCGGGTGCGATGTATCAAAAAGTCTTGTCGATGCCAGATAGTCTGATTGAGCGCTATTTTGAATTACTCAGCTTCAAATCGATGGAGGAAATTGAAGTGTTGCTCAAAGAAATGGCAGAAGGTCGGAATCCTCAAGAAATCAAAAAGATTTTGGCACTCGAATTGGTTGAGCGTTTCCATGGTAGCGAAGCCGCAGCCAATGCCCATAAAGGTGCGGGTAATATCATTACCGAAGGTGAATTACCTGAAGGTACGCCAGAAGTCACGATTTCGCGTGCTGAATTTGGCGGTGAATTATTTATTGCTTCTATTGTACGTGCTGCGGGTTTAACTAAAAATGCTGCACAAGCCAAAGATGCTGTGGCGCGTGGCGCAGTGAAAGTAGATTGGAATGTAGTCGATGCAAGTTTCTCGGTCAAAGAAAACGCAACATATATTATTCAGGCGGGTAAAAAAGCCATTGCCAAAGTCACATTTACGGACTAGATCCATTCTAAGTGATTGAAATAAAAGCAGGCTTCGGTCTGCTTTTATTTTCTGTTTGGTATATTAATTATATGAATAAGTAAATTCAAAAAAAACCTTATAAAAACAACACTTAAATTTTTCCAAGCAGCTTGCATTTTTGCTCAGTTATGTATAAGATTTACCCATCTAGACACAGTGTACAAAACAGATCTAGAGGGTACTTATAACTATAGCTCCACAATTTACAAGTCCCTTCCCCAAGGGACTCTTTTTTTCGTATAACTATAATAATGATATATGGATCGCATATAGATTCAACTCCGAGGGAGAGATTTTGGGAGAGATCTCTTTCTTTTTTTTGCCTCTAGTTTTGTTGTGGTTTATATCTAAAGGTAAAATGTAAGATTACTTCTCTTTGTTTTATAAAAATTTTCTTAAAACTTTAAGACCTAAATTCAAAATTCAAAGCTAAAGCTACTTTTATACGGCAAAACCTCTTGTAGGTAGTGCATGTGGATGGCGCGATCTAAACTTGTTGAATAGAGGAGTAGACTCATTCGACTTGAAATCAATAATGTAAATGCTGAACACCAACTTTTAATCAACGGACACAAGACCCCCACACTGTTATGAAATCTATGTGAGATCTACGTCGTCTTTACGAATGTGATTTGGGATAATGCAAAAAGCACTTTTAACAGAGATGTAAAATTTTTTAGATGTCGCAAGACAAAAAGAATCATATACATTGGCAATCCTTGATTACAGCCTGCAAAACTTGACCGATTTGAGTCCATAAAAGTATGGATGAAAAAGTCCTGTTTACTTTGTAGATGGGAGTTTTTATTTAAATTTGATGAAAAAATAGCTAAAAAATTAAAAAACCAAGCATTTTTGTAGAAAAAAAATACATACGTGAAAAATATTCTAATTTTGGGCTTGCAAAAATTTTGAAATTCCCTAGAATGCACTCATCCCGACGCGAAACAGCCTACGAACTTAGCTTACAGGGTTAAGTTGTTAGAAGTGTTTTGCGTTAAAATTTCTG
>NZ_JAYJLK010000077.1:0-3566 GCF_051948795.1 Acinetobacter sp. Lyrl_1 | reverse complement strand
TCGCTAAAACAGCTTAATCGAGAGTAATTATATATTTTACACAAAACCTAACACTGCTTATTCTTTGCGCATAGATGCTATATCGCTGTAGTTTCTTGTGTATTGCTAAATGTGTTTTCGGGGCTTATCTAACTTCTGAATAAGCCCTTTTTTTACCTCATTTGTTTTGCTTTGCTGCAAGACTCAATCACGATCACGTCGTTGTTCACGGTCTTTACGGTTTTCCTGCCAGCGCTTTTGTTGTGCATCACGTTGTTGTTGCCAGCGTTTACGTGCTTCCTCACGCTTTTTTTGTTCAGCTTCAATTTGCTGCTTACGCTTTTGCTCAAGCTGTTTACGCTGCTGTTCCGATAAGCGTTTACGCTGCTCTGCTAAACGTTGTCGCTCTTGTTCATAGCGTTGTTGCTGTAATTGCTGTTGTCGTTTTTGTTCCCATTCACGACGTTCTAGTTCACGTTTACGACGCTCTAACTCAACCCGATTTTTACCTTGTTGATATTCCCAACGCTGCCGATCATTGTCATAACGTCGATGATCATCATCATAGCGTGGCTCATATCGTCCATCGTAGTAACCTTCGTCAGGCACGACTACGCAACCTACGGCTAAAAAAGCAGTCGCACATGAAAGTAAGATTAATTTTTTAGTCATGCTCTGCCTCCTGAGCTGATGAGGTGAATTTGTCTGAAACATCAAACATAGACTGCAATAGTGTCAATGACAGCGTCATAAAAGCAGGGTAGCGTATAGGTAATTTGAATGTGTATAACGATTGAAGCACTTGTATAACAAAATGGTCACTGTGCTGTTGATCATGAAGAAATTATGAAGCGTTTAGGCAAATCATGCAGACATATAAAAAGGAACAGGCATGCAAATTTTGAATTCATCTCTCAAAAATAAATTGCACAAAGGACAAGGTGCTGCTGCACGTGCATTAAATAAGTTACCAAGTCGAGTACATCATACTTTGGCTCAAGCTTTGGGTTATCCGTATCATTATCCAGACCTTGATCCATTTATTAAATGCATGATGGCGGCACAATTAAAACAAGGGAAAATTGGTTTTATTGGTGCTGACCCTGTACAGTCTAGACAGGCATTTGATCGACAAATGCAATCTATTCTGAGCACTCCAACTGCGGTCAAACGAGTTGAAGAAATCCGTTTAAACTTAGCCAGTGGCAATATCGCAGCGCGTTATTATCATCCTGCACCACATAAAAAATTGCCTTTAATCGTGTTTTATCATGGTGGTGGTTTTGTGGTGGGTGGTTTAGACAGTCATGACGAATTTTGCCGCTTAATGGCGGTACATGCCCATGCACAAGTGTTGAGTGTGGAATATCCACTCGCGCCTGAAGCTAGTCCACAGCAGATTATTCAAGTCTGTGAAGATGCTTTGGCATGGGCATATCAACATCGTCGAGAAATGAAAATTTTAAAAAATCGCATAGCGGTGGCAGGCGATAGTGCGGGTGGTAATATTGCAGCGGTGGTTGCACAGCGTAGTGCTCATTCAGCCTATGCACCTGACGCACAATTTTTAATTTATCCAGCCTTAGATTTTAAGAGTCGCCATCCTTCATTCGTGGCTTATAAAGATGGTTTGGTGTTGACTGGACAAGATATTGATTTTGTCACCCAGCACTATGTCACACAGCATCAGGTCGCTTTGGATGATCCAATCATTTCGCCAACTTTTGGCAAATTGAAAAAACTAGCGCCTGCCTTTGTGGTCACAGCAGGGCATGACGTTTTGCATGATGAAGCTGAAATTTATGCACACAAATTACGTCAACATGCTGTCACGGTAAAATATGTAGAATATTTAGATCAAACACATGGTTTTATTAGCATGACCTTTGTGTCGCGTCGCGCCAAAAAAATCAGCATTGAAATGTGTAAAAACTTTAGAAAATTTTGGGATCGACCACGTAGCTAAACCTTGGGTTGTCTTTGTTAATCTGTTTCACGTGGAACGGTTAAACCAGAGTAGAGATTTCGGCTTCTGGAAAAGTCAGTTCGAACTCAGGCACGTAAAAACCATTGATGAAGCGTGCCTGATTAAAATCAGGAAACAAACTTGGATTCGATTGCCAAGACGCATGTTTGAGTGGGATTAATCTGCCGCGAAAAGAAGGATTAAATTGATAAGATTTCCCTTGCCATGTTTGCTGAATTTTTAAAAGCGCAGCAGGGATGTAATGACTATCAATAAAGCTACGTTGCGTATTGCATTTTTCAAGTTGAATGGCGAATTGCAAATCTGCGTGTTGTATTTTGCAACTTATCTGTCGATCTTGAATATTCCAATCAAAGCTTGCCAGTTGTTTAGGAATGCCCCAAAGTTGTTGTCCGTGTTGCACAGAAGACTCGGTTGAAACGAAAATTTTAGGAATAGTAGATAAACGACGCTGCCTAAATAAAGGATGATCTAAAATCAGCAGCTCATCGTAAGCACCAATGGGGCTAGCGTGATAACGCACCCACATGACTTGAACAAGACGTCCTAAAAAAGAAGGTGTTAAGCCAAAAGGTTGTGCCTGTTTTAAAAATTGTGGGCTGAGCCAATAATTTAAAATATAGGCTTCACCTTGAAGTTGCCAAGGTGCTGGACACAGTCGGCTCTGATCTGAATTATTTTTATACATAAGTTTTCCAGCGTGATAAAAAATAACCACTGATTTATTCGCATAATCTTATTAATATAGATGCAATGCAAATACAACACAGATGGATTGGTCAGCAAATGTTAAAACAAAGTATGTTTACCATGGCAGCAATGCTTATCAGCTTCAATACGATGGCAGCCAACACCGTGGTAGAAATGACAACCAGCATGGGCAATATTGAAATCGAACTGTTTAATGACAAAGCCCCAGTTTCTGCAAAGAACTTTGAAAACTATGCCAAGTCAAACTTCTATAACGGTACGATCTTCCATCGTGTTATCCCAGGCTTTATGGTGCAAGGCGGTGGTATGGATGCCAATATGCAAGAAAAGCCAACCAAAGCGACCATTCGTAATGAATCAAGTAATGGATTGAAAAATACCCGTGGTACCTTGGCGATGGCACGTATGAATCATCCTGATTCTGCCAGCAGCCAATTCTTTATTAATGTGGTAGATAACGATTTCTTAAATCGAAGTCCACGTAACGCAGGCTATGCGGTATTTGGTCAAGTCACTAAAGGTATGGATGTTGTCGATAAAATTGTAAAAGTACCAACAGGCAACTATGGCATGCATCAAAATGTACCGAAACAAGCGGTAAAAATACTCAGTGTGAAAGTGAAAGAGGCTGCCCCAACAAAATAAGCGGATTTAGATTGCAAAAATATGAAAAACATATTTTTAATTTAAAATTATAGGGTTAGTGCGAGTATTGTGTGTTTTTGAACCAAAATAGTGCGTAAAAATCCAACACTCGTGAAAACAAGCAGTTAAAAGCACTTGCACGTGTAGGAAATTGCCCTATAATGCACCCATCCCGACGCGAAACAGCCTACAAACTTAGCTCACAGGGTTAAGTTGTAGAGAATTTTTTGCGTTAAAATTTCTA
>NZ_JAYJLK010000076.1:0-3747 GCF_051948795.1 Acinetobacter sp. Lyrl_1 | reverse complement strand
GATTTTTAATATATTCATATGCAATGTAACATTCCCCTGTTTCAGATGCATGTCTCAGTTTTGCTTCCAATAAAACAGGAAAAGGTGTTTTCGATTTCAAACATTGATGTATATCTTTCCCTGAAATACAAACGATCCTATTACCATTTCCAAAGGCAGTTAAGCCATCATTACTAAAACCTTGCCAGCTGATAAAAACACCTCTAGTCCATGTAGCCTTGCCATTTAGTTTGCCTTGAAATGAATGTAGATCGCTAGCAGGTGTTTCTTTACTATGCCACTTTGCTTCCATTAGATAGTAGGCCCCCTCCATTCTAAAGCTACCGTCTATTTGTTCCCCTGTATTTCTGAAGCTTCCTTTAGGAGCGAGCTTAAATACCTTAAATAGTTCATTTAACCATAGTTCAAATGCATACCCACGAGGATGAGGAGGTAAAAGTTTGATCCTATCCATCTCTGATATTAAATGCGTATAATCAATATCAATAAATGAGTTTTTGGGTGGCAGGCCAGCCGACGAATTTTTGTCTAAAGATTTTATACTTGCTATCAGAGCATGGTATTCAGCTAAATCTTCAGTTGCACCAGCTAGGTCTAAAGACATACGGTATAACCATAATTTATCTAAAATATGCAAAGCGGTATCTGCATCAACTTTTTTTAGAAGACAGCGTACACGCTTAGCTTTACTTGTCCCATCTTCTTTATACTGTTCATCGTCGATGTCGATATTTAGTTCTTCATCAAAGAAATGCCTAAGAGTTCTGTCACTAAAATCTAAGAGATATCCACCTTCTGCATTAAATATACGATTAAATATCGTTATGTCTCTAAGTTTTAACTTCATAAATATCCGTAGCTGAGCAAAAAGCTCCCTTTTAGCTGTATTTTAAAAATCTCTTATAATGCCATTATGTTAAACAAATGATTGACTAAGAGATCATAAATAATAAAATAGTAAGTCAACGGGCTGGTGCTGGAGGGAATTTATTCCCGTATTGCAATTTCGTATTGTTAGGTGGGTTCGATTCCCCTACCGTTTAATTAATTTAATATCCTTTATATTTTTCGCTTCATTTAACATTTCTTGTGTCAAATTCTTAGCTCCTATAAAGTTAGCACATCGTAAATTAGCATTCTTAAAGCTAATACCTTTACAATCAACATTTCTAAAGTCTGCGCTTGCTAAATCAGCTTGATCAAATCTTGCGTGTACCAATTGGCATGATCTGAAATCAATTCCTTTAAGCTGTGCTTTGTAAAAGTTAGCTCTTTTAAAATTACACTGGTCAAAAATGACCATGTTTTTACTTATAACCTTACAATCAATAAATTGAGCTGCTTCGAAATTACATTGTTTGAATGAACAATTAGAAATTTTTGTATTTTTGAAATTAGCTGCTATTAGATTTGATTTAATCAAATTAATTTCTTTAATATCAATATTATATAATTGTGCTTCTGGTAGATCTATTTGGTTTTTTCCCATATCGTATATTTTTTTTAAACGACCAAAATAACGAAAAGATATATCATCACCTTTATAATATTTTAAATACTCTAGTTCTTGAAAAATATCGTTAATATCATCATTTTTTTTCTTACGCTGTTCAAACCAATATAGAATTATACTGATTAATAGAATATCAATAGCTGAGTTATGAGCATTAATTAAGACATTTTGAAAAAAATCTCTGTTATATAGACCTAGAGTCACATTGGGTAAAACAGTTGATGATACTTCGTTCCAAAAAGCTGTAAATAAAAAGACTATAAAGCTAAATGCTAATAAAATGTATAAGGTATATTTCATATGTAAATCATGAAAAAAGATTGAAAGAATCTATCAGGAAGTATTTAATTTTTCTACAATTAATATAGTACGAACTATACGAAACGAGTGCCTAGCTCTCGTTTTTTTGTTCTAGAACTGCTAAAATCCTTATACGCCATTGACGCACTTGAACCTATGCTATTCATTGAAACCAGTGTTTTTACCAAGCAAATCAAAGAGCTTGTAAGTGATGAAGAGTATCGTCAGCTCCAGCAAGATCTCTTGGTACAGCCTGATAAAGGTGACTTAATCAAGAATGGCGGTGGAATCCGTAAAGTACGCTGTGCTCAAGGTAATAAAGGTAAAAGTGGCGGTATTCGTGTGATCTATTACTGGGTCACAGAAGATGATCAAATCTTTTTCCTGGTGGCTTATCCAAAGTCTGTGAAAGATAATCTGACAGACAAAGAAACCTCGATCCTGCGTCAATTAGTGAAGGAGCAATTTCATGGATAACAACTTATTTGATGACTTGGTTGCTTCAATCAAAGAAGCTGGCGCCATCAAACGCAATGAAATGAAAGCAAGCCGAGTGACTGAGCTTGAATTGCCGGATATTAAGGAAGTACGTGAGAAAACAGGCTTAACCCAGGCTGAGTTTGCTGCACGTTTGCATATCAGCGCGAGAACTCTACAAAACTGGGAACAAGGGCGTCGCTATCCAACTGGTCCTGCAGCGACTTTAATCCGTATTCTCGATGCTCATCCGACTCTGATTTAAAAAATTAGATAATAAAAAACCCCGGCATCCTGCCGGGGTTTTTCGTATGGGTTCGCTCGGTATAACTCCTGTCGTACCTTACTGTCCTTGTGCGTCTCTGTTTTTATTATTGTGTGGAACTTCCTGTTCCTGATGACTTCATGATAGTAAAAACGGGTTTAGGTGAATATCGGCAAAACCCCTAAATTGGTGTGCGCTCAGGCGTACAAAATTGGTTATTTTTTATTCCAAGAGTTGTCCGCAGAAATTGGGGATAGTTTTGGGATGGTGGGTATTGATAAGCCAGAGAAAAACGCCAATTTGATTAAGTTTTAATCAACCTTATTGGCAAGAAGTATCAAAACCGCTCATAAAAAAGCCGATTTGTTTCAAAATCGGATTTTTGGGCATTTTTGGATTTTTCTTAGTTTGTTAAGTCTTTGATATTTATATTAATATACAAGTGTACTTCGTATAACCGCCATTATGTTAAATGGAGGCTCATGGATGTTTATATCGATCGTATAAGGTTATTTTGGTTTTGCAAAAAGATAAAAAATCTAATTATTTTTAATATCCTGTTTGATTTGCTTTTAGCATGTGGATATAAGGATTTTTATTCCATTTCTCAGCATGTGAATAGATTACACAAATTTGATTACTTGCTTCGTGTATCTGATTTTTATATCTAAAATAAGGTAATTCATTCAAGCGTTGTTGCTTATTAACTAAATCAAAGGTTTCTATTCCTCTACGCTGCGGAATATAAATATTTTCGACTTGACCGCACATCTCTTTTTGCTGTGCTGATTGATTAATATCTCGTGCTATTGTTACGCCTGTCCAAATTCCAGTAAAAAATAATAATAGAAAAAATAACCAATTTATCGAAAGTGGTAGTACATCATTTATGCATTTTCTGAGCAAAGCAAATAGTAATGTAAATCCTGAAATCAGTGCACAAGATAAGGCCAAGTCGTATTCATTGGCAAATAAAAACAAAATACTTACAATAGCAGAAAAAATTCCGGTCCATACATTGTCTTTAATTGTTAGTGGTCTTAATCTTTCTTCTTTAACTGACATTTAAATCCTAAAAAATTGATGCTGAAATATAAAGATTTTCTAAAATTAACATAATACACCTTATACGAAACACTTTATATTTATCATTAAATTTCAGTATATTAGATTAAGCCGCTCTAGGAAGTAA
>NZ_JAYJLK010000075.1:0-4444 GCF_051948795.1 Acinetobacter sp. Lyrl_1 | reverse complement strand
TCCCACTTGAGTGAAAACGAAAGTGGTGGGAGTATGTCAATGCAGCTTTCATTTAGTATGAATTGTTTAGTCCTCATGTTTAAACAAACATAAAAAAGCCGCTCAATTTGAGCGGCTTTCGATTTCACAAAATCATCACCAAGTGATTATTTGTTTTTGTCTTTCAATTGTGGCACTGCAGAACCTGAACCAATCGACAATAAGCCAGAATTGGTATAAAGACCCAATTTAGCGCGTGTATCGGTAATGTCTAGGTTACGCATAGTTAACTGACCAATACGATCCATTGGCGTAAACATTGAATCACCTTTCTCCATAGTTAAACGCTCAGCTTCATAAGTGAGGTTCGGAGATTCAGTGTTCATAATGGTATAGTCATTACCACGACGTAATTCTAAAGTCACTGTACCAGTAATTGCTTTAGCCACCCAACGCTGCGCAGTTTCACGTAACATTAACGCTTGAGAATCGAACCAACGACCTTGATACAATAAACGACCTAAACGTAAACCGTTAATGCGGTATTGTTCAATCGTATCTTCGTTGTGAATACCCGTAACCAAACGCTCATAAGCAATGTGCAATAACGCCATGCCTGGTGCTTCATAAATACCGCGAGATTTTGCTTCAATAATACGGTTTTCGATTTGGTCAGACATCCCCAAACCATGACGACCACCAATACGGTTCGCTTCAAGAATCAACTCAACAGGGTTTTCAAAACGCTGACCGTTTAATGCAACTGGCATACCTTCTTCAAAGGTAACCGACACTTCTTCGGCTTTAACTTCAACGTCATCTTTCCAGAACGCCACGCCCATGATTGGATCAACGATTTTGATGCCAGCATCTAGGTACTCAAGGTCTTTCGCTTCGTGTGTTGCACCTAGCATGTTTGAGTCAGTTGAATAAGCTTTTTCTTTTGACATTTTATAGTCAAAACCATTGTCGATAAGGAATTGTGACATTTCCGCACGACCGCCTAATTCATCAATAAAGGTTTGGTCTAACCACGGCTTATAAATTTTAAGCGCAGGATTAGTCAATAAACCATAACGATAGAAACGCTCAATATCGTTACCTTTATAGGTTGAACCATCACCCCAGATGTTTACGTCATCTTCTTTCATGGCAGTCACTAGCATTGTACCTGTTACTGCACGACCAAGCGGGGTGGTGTTAAAGTAAGGCATACCGCCTGTGCTGATATGGAATGCACCACATTGAATGGCAGCAATACCTTCCAAAGCCAACTGCATACGGCAGTCAACCAAGACTGCTTTTACCGCACCGTATTCTTCGGCTTTCTTTGGAATGGCATCATAGTCATCTTCATCTGGCTGACCCAAGTTTGCGGTATACGCATATGGTTCAGCGCCTTTTTGCTTCATCCACAATAAAGCAGCTGAAGTATCTAGACCACCAGAAAAGGCGATACCGACTTTTTTGCCTACTGGTACATTCTGCAAGATAGTTGCATTATCAGTCATTGCTAGTCCTAACTTTTTTAAAATAGGCACCACATTTGGTGGCCAAGGAGAATTCTAAACTGCAAATTATAGCACTCTTTAAAATGCTTGTTTTCGTTAAAAAAGCGCATTTGATAAAAAAATCAGGTTCAGGCTTAAATTTTCATTTAGAAATGGCAAACTTGGTATAGATGTTGAAGATCAAAACCTGCAATTGGGATGGTGCAGAATAAAATCACTTTTACTTTTGGGCGGTTTTATATCAAGTTTATATCAAGAATAGTTAGGGTCTATTGCCAAGTTTCATAACGCAATCTGAGAAAGTTTTAGCCACATGAGCAAGAACAAAGCACTGCTTTGTTTGCTGCGCAAGGGGACAAGCATATTTTTTGCTGCTATTGCGTTATGAGTCAGTCATTTAGAATGACTAAATTTCCTGCCTCATGCCTTATATCAGCTAAAAAATAAGCGTCGTCGCAAACATAGAAGAAGTGTCAACAGACCCTATAAATTGACGTTTGCGCCACACAGTCGAACTTTAGAGTCATAAACAGTTTATAAAAATCGGTTAAAGTATTCATGCAACAAGTTGCAAAGCTCATTATATAAGGACTCATCATGACAACTCGCTATGCAAATATTCTAAAACCATTACATTTAGGATTTACCACCATTAAAAACCGTGTCGTGATGGGTTCAATGCACACGGGTTTGGAAGATCGTTTTTATAATTATCCAAAACTGGCTGCTTATTTTGGCGAACGTGCCAAAGGTGGCGTGGGTTTAATTATTACAGGTGGTATTTCACCTAACCGTCAAGGCTGGTTATTGCCTGCGGGCGGTACTATGAATACATTGGGCGATGTTGCACCACATCGATTAGTGACACATGCCGTACATAAGCATGGTGCGAAAATTTTAATGCAAATTCTGCATTCAGGACGCTATGGTTATCAACCATTTGTGGTGTCTGCAAGTCCGATTAAATCTCCAATTTCACCATTTAAACCACGTAAAATGAGTGAAAGACAAATTTTAAATACCATTGAAGATTATGCGAAAACAGCTAGTTTAGCCAAAATGGCAGGCTACGATGGTGTCGAAATTATGGGTTCGGAAGGCTATTTACTGAATCAGTTTTTAAGCCGTCATGTGAATCAGCGTGAAGACCAATGGGGCGGTACGATTGAAAACCGTATGCGTTTTGCTTTAGAAGTAGTCAAAGCCATTCGCGCCGAAGTGGGTGAAAAATTTATTATCTGCTTCCGCTTGTCGATGCTGGATTTAGTCCACGATGGCAATACCATGCACGAAGTGATTACCGTTGCCAAAGCCTTAGAGCATGCGGGTGTGAACTTGCTCAATACAGGGATTGGCTGGCATGAAGCGCGCATTCCAACCATCGTGACTTCTGTGCCACGCGCAGCTTTTGTTGATTACACCGCAGAAGTGAAAAAACACGTTGAGATTCCTGTAATTGCATCCAACCGTATTAATATGCCTGATACTGCAGAAGAAATATTGGCAGCGGGTAAAGCTGATATGATTCAAATGGCACGACCATTGTTGGCAGATGCGTTTTGGGTCAATAAAACTGCGACCAATCGTGTCAATGAAATTAACACCTGTATTGCCTGTAACCAAGCGTGTTTAGATCATACCTTTAAAAATCAGCGTGCGACTTGTTTGGTCAATCCGCGTGCAGCCTATGAAACTGAATTGGTCTATGAAAAAACCAAGCAACCGAAGCGTATTGCAGTTGTCGGTGGTGGTGTTGCGGGAATGTCTGCTGCTACAGTTGCTGCTAGTCGTGGTCACCATGTGACTTTATTTGAAGCCAGCAACGAAGTGGGCGGTCAATTCAACTTGGCAAAAGTCGTGCCGGGCAAAGAAGAATTTCACGAAACCATTCGCTACTTTAAAGTGCAAATTGAAAAAACTGGGGTCGATTTGCGTTTAAATACCAAAGTCAACCGCGAGCAACTCGAACGTGAAGGTTTTGATGAAGTGGTCATTGCAACAGGTGTAGTACCACGTGCTTTAAAAATTGAAGGCAGCGATGCACCGCAAGTATTATCTTATGCAGAAGTATTACGTGGTGCACCTGTTGGACAAAAAGTCGCTGTGATTGGTGCAGGCGGTATCGGTTTTGATGTGTCGGAGTTTTTACTGAAACCTGAACATCAGCCACAACCGCAGCCTTTGGCAGATTGGCAGCGTGAGTGGGGAGTCGATCCGAATCCTAACTATGTGACTGAAGGTGGTATGCTTGCTCCAGAAGTTCATCCCCCAGTCCGTGAAATTTATTTATTGCAACGTAAGACGACAGCTTTAGGTGCAGGTTTGGGTAAAACTTCAGGATGGGTACATCGTGCACAGTTGAAAAAACATGCGGTGCGTATGCTACGTGGTGTGCAATATAAAGCCATCAGCAATGAAGGCTTGTGGATTGAAATGGCAGGTCAAGACCAATTGTTACGTGTAGATAGCATTGTAGTCTGTGCAGGGCAGGAGTCGGTTAAAGATTTAATGCCTGCGGCAGATGAAAATACTTTGGCTAACTATCATATTATTGGTGGTGCAAAGCTTGCTGCAGAGTTAGATGCAAAACGTGCGATTCGTGAAGGGGCTGAATTGGCTGCTAAACTTTAAAAAGTGAGGTGGCTATGCTGTTGTTTTGATGAACTTTAGCGCTGATTTGGTGAAACAATATTCACTTGAGTGCTTGAGTGGTATTTTTTACTTGTCATCAAATCAAAAGCTTCGTATCATGGCCCACATGGAAGCGTGGCAGAGCGGTTTAATGCACCGGTCTTGAAAACCGACGAGGGCGCGAGTCCTCCGTGAGTTCGAATCTCACCGCTTCCGCCAAATATCAATGACTTAGCCCTGACATATTCAGGGCTTTGTTGTTTCTAGGGTTATGCAACGTAAGCCTGTAGTAAGCAAAAAATATTTAATTTTGAAATACTAAT
>NZ_JAYJLK010000074.1:0-5001 GCF_051948795.1 Acinetobacter sp. Lyrl_1 | reverse complement strand
GGATTCAATCAATAATTGAACCGCTCTATCTCTGATTTCAGGGGTGTATTTTACTTTTTTCATCGGGACATTCTCTCAAGAAAAGTGGTCTCCGACAAACCCGGTACGGTTCAATGTGCTGAAAAGGCTGCCGACGCATAAAGCGACCCAAATAGAAGAATTACTGCCACATCGCTGGAAATCCAACTCAAATTAAAAAATAGCCATGGGGTTCAGCGGACGCTTACGAATCAGGTGCGTCCCTGGGCGTTGGGACGCAAGAACTGGCTGTTTGCAGGTTCGCTGCGCAGTGGTCAGCGAGCGGCAAACATCATGACTTTAATCCAGTCAGCAAAGCTGAATGGCTTGGATCCGTATGCCTATTTAAGTGATGTGCTGAAAAGGTTACCGACACACAAAGTGACCCAAATTGAAGAATTGCTGCCGCACTGCTGGAAACCTAAATCGAATTAAAAAATAGGTATGGGATTCAGCGGACGCTTACGTTGGGACGTAAGAACTGGTTATTTGCTGGCTCGCTGCGCAGCGGTCAACGAGCTGCCAATATCATGACTTTAATCCAGTCAGCAAAGCTGAATGGGCTAGATCCGTATGCTTATTTAAGTGATGTGCTGAAAAGGTTGCCAACACATAAAGTGACCCAGATTGAAGAATTACTGCCACACCGCTGGAAACCCAACTCAAATTAAAAAATAGCTATGGGGTTCAGCGGACGCTTACGTTCAGCGAACGCTTACCTTGAAAATAAAAAAGTGCCTGATGAACTTCATCAGGCACTTAGATGAAATAAGTATTCACCTATTTCATCTATTTCAGGACTAAACCTCAGTATAATTAGATTATGAATTGATTATTATTAACCAACTCTGTAAGTGAAGTATCTACACCTCTCAAAACCAATATATCAGCAGATTGATACTGACTTCCTGTTCCATCACGGTCGATACTAATGGTTGTATCTGTACCGTCTGATGTAACACTTAAATAATCCGCTAGTGAAGCAGCACTACCATCACCAGCATAATCCACCAATAGATCGCTAATATCGATCATATCGGCTTCTGGATTTTCAGTATTGTCAACGATGAAATCAGTCCAAGTATCTGTACCGTTACCACCAGTTGCATCTCTTTCCTCACCATCAAGTACTTGGAAAACAGCTATATCGGAACCAATTCCACCAGTAATGGTATCGTTACCTGATTCACCAAATAGCAAATCATTACCATCTTGTCCATTTAGAATATCATTGCCTAATCCACCAAAGATGGCATCATTACCCGATCCAGCATTAACAGTATCTACCCCTGCACCTGCACGTATCCAGTCATCGTATGTACTACCTGTGATGGTATCTACACCGTCATAAGCATATATTCTTTGCCCTGTTAATTTACCAGAAGCATCAAGAGTATTATCTATGTTAGTACCTTCAATGATGAACTGATTAAAGTCACCCAGATCATTGATCAGATTGGCATCTAATAAACTACCCTCCAAATCAGTATCAACTTTACCATTTGTATCAGTAACAGTTACAGACATAGATTGCAGAACTTCAAGGCTGAGTGTACTACTTTCCAATAAAGTTCCGTTTTCATTTGTCAACTCAACTGTTGCTAATAACTCATTTAACTTCACATTATCTATAGGACCGCCATCTAATGCAGTCACAGTTAAAGTATAAGAGTACTCTAGCAGCGTAAGTGTTCCTTCAGTTGATGCATAGCTTAATTTTAAACCAAGTTCTTGAGCTAATCGCTGAGAAGCATCAATCGAAATTTTTGTCAGGCCAACTTCAATAAGAGGTCGATAGGTGATTTCAACTTTCTGAATGTTGTTTTCAGCATCATAAGCAGCATAGACTTGACGATCCAGATCAATTCCTAAAGCACCAAGTCCAACAAGCCCCAATAAGGCTCGATCAGCAAAAATCGCAACCGGATCTGTATTAATTGCAGGGTCTACCAAATCACTTTCTAGCTGTACAGCAATACTATCGAAAGAACCAGTTGACGTTGCTGTACCATCACTTTGTTTGGTCGCAACATCTGAATCATTATCAATTGCAGTAAAATCAATTGTTATAGACTCTTTTGTAGCTGGAGTTCCATACAGATTATCTACAATCAATTTACCCTTTGCCAATAACTCATTGATAATTTCTGCATCGGTACGTGTATTGGCTGAATAATTCACACCTTCCAGGATAATCTTTTGATCTATATTCGAACTGTCTTGAGCTGAATTATAACCACCAGTAAAGGCACCTGATGTACTGATCCATATTTCGGTTTGTCCAGCAACAGTTTCAAAATGCAGATAATTGGCTAAGTTACCCGCCAAATTGCCAATTTTACCTGCACCCGCTAGTAGAGCCGATAAATCCAGAACATCACCACCAATTGCTGCGCTAGCCTGATTAAAATCAGTAATTCTGTCAACAGCAGGTATAGTCGTGGTTCCTTGATCTCCATCTTCCCATACAAATACGTCTGTTCCGTCATTACCAGTTAAGGTGTCATTTCCTGATCCGCCATAAATCAGGTCATTGCCATTACCAGCAATGATCGTATCATTGCCAGTACCACCACGAATCAAATCATTTCCTGAACCGCCAGTAAGGTTATCATTACCCTCATAACCATAAATACGTTGGCTCGTCGTTGTGGATGATTTATCTATTGACTCATCTGCAGCAGTGCCCTCAGTGAGGAACCCTGTCGTATTCGAACCCAATAAATTTCCAAGTAAAGATACATTTGCGATATCGATACTTTGGGCCATATCAGTTTGTAATAAAGAATCAGTTACATTCAAGGTATATGTTGGTGCTAAGGACAGGCCTGCAACATCACCTAAAAATGCCTGATCTACAGTTATAGATGCCAACAGCTCATTAAAAGCTTGACTTGAAACTGGTTTAGATGGATCCAATAATTCAAATGTGATGGTTTGTCCGTAGACATAATCACCAGAACTATCAGGATTCGGCATAAAGGCTTGATCACCAATAATAATCTTTAAGCCAAGCTCTGCAGCCAATGATTGAGAAGCTTCTAATCTATAAGATGCCAGACCTAAAGTACTTAATAGAGCACCGACTGTTCCACCTAACAGATCGAGTACTTCATCAAGTCCTAAAGCACTTAATAGAGGACCTAAAGGTGATGCATTGACTAATGCAGCACCTAGGTTCGTGGTTAAACTTAAAGAGGTAGACGTAATATCATTATCTGCATCAGCAACAGTGAATTTTTGATTTGCAGTTAGATCAATCAAGCCTAAAGCATTTAAACCTACAGTTCCTAATAAGCCACCTTGATCAGCAATCATAGCTGTTGGAGCAACTTGATCTGGAGCTGGCCCTGTACTTACACCCGTACTCTCAACAGAATACTCGCCAGTTTGGAAATTAACTGTAATTACATCACCAAAGTAAGTAGTTAAATTTAATACACCATTCTCATAACTATAGCTGTCTGGATCGAATTGTGTCGTTGTGCCAGCAAAAGAAATCGAGTCTGTCACCGAATCGTAGGTATAAGTTACACCATTAATGGTAACTGTACTTAAACGACCACCATCAGCACCAAAAGTTTCTACCGCATTGCCAAAATAAATGGATGGAGTCGATCCAAAATCATAGCTTACATTTTCGGCAAGGACAGGGACATCATCCAAAATATCAATGCTTATAGTTTCTGATAATGGAATACCAGCTGCTTCCAAGCCAAAAGTAACATTCTGTAAATTACCTGAATGATCAATGCTATCTGATAAAGTAACAGCATAGTTCCAGACAATATTACCAAAAGAATCGAGCTTGCTATTTAAAGAAACCTTTAATACTTCATTATCTGGTGCAGTAGAGCCTATTAGGGTTTTTCCATCTGGGGATAACACCCAATTGATTGGCTCACCACCACTAGATAATGCTGCCACTGGTGCTACCAGATTAACATCGACATAAGACTCTGTAAGATGGCTACTTAATTTAACTGTTGACTGGCTGGTTAATAAACCTTCATCCATAACAGCAAAAATAAATCCATCTTCGCTATCTAATGTATCACCAGCACCCAAATTCCCTGCAAAATCAGAATAGGTATAATCAGCTACACTAATACTCGGAGCAGCAAGCCCATCTGGAGCAAAAGTAGCTGTCCAGGTCTGATTGTCTAAAGTCGTCACATTGCCAAGAGTTCCACCTACGACAACTACATCACTTCTTGTAAAACCTTGGACGATTTCACTAAAGCTAAAGGTGATCGTTGTACTTTCACCCAATGATAGAGCTGGGTCTGCTGCACTAATAACTAATGTTGGTGCCACCACATCAGCATCCCACGTTTGACTATCGCCCGTACCTTGGTTACCAGCAAGATCAGAATAGCTATTATCAGGCACACTAACACTTGGTAATGTATCAGTAGCATCCTTAGTAAAAATAGCTGTCCATACTGTTGCACTCACTTGCATAAAGCCAGAAAGACTTCCTCCTTCTACAGAAATATCACTTTCCAGGAAAGTTGCTGCATCAATTTCTTCATTAAAAGTGAATGTAACTAATGCTGTTTCACCCACACTTAATACACTACTGTTATTTGTTGTGATATCTAAAGTTGGTGGGACTAAATCAACAATGAAACCATCTATAATGTCCAAAGTATCCCCTACACCAGGGTTTCCAGAAACATCAGTATAACTACCAGAAGAAACACTAATACTAGGTGCATTAGTACCATTTTGAGTAAAAGTTGCTGTCCAAACAGTACCAGTTATATCTCCAACAAGACCACTTAAATTTCCGCCAGTGATAGTAATATCACTTATTGTAAAACCATTTACTGGTTCACTAAAAGTGAAAGTAATTTCGGTCATTTCTCCAGCAGATAATTGCAAATCTGCTGCACTAATATTAAGAGTCGGCGCAAGTGTATCTACCGTTAACGAACCGGTATCTGTACTGCTGTTCCCTGCAGGATCTGTCGCTGTGAC
>NZ_JAYJLK010000073.1:0-5473 GCF_051948795.1 Acinetobacter sp. Lyrl_1 | reverse complement strand
GATCGAATGAGGGCATTGCGTCCCTCAAGCTCCCATCAAAGCGTACCGAGCCACGGTTAAATGGCAGTCCGCTTCGTCAGGTAGTCAAAAATTGGTTAGAAGTTTGACTATGAGCTGTTTAAAAAATCAAAGTTTTAGTGTGCCTGCGCACACTAAAACTAACACGGTCGGTCAGTCTTAAATGCGCGTTGGTCAGACACACTTCATTGATGATGAATTGATCATAGAACATAAAAAATAAGTCGTCTATCCTGATTTGCAGGAACTACTTATTACGCGATTACATATACCCTGAAAAGTTCCAATTTATAACCATGCTACGCATGGTAGGCTTCGCCCTAAAAATACTTGTAAGTATTAATAATCTTTTACTAGATTACAAACTGGTTTTTTCACAAAAAATGGGCTATTTTTATGTAAATTACCTTCATTACATTAATAACCATGATTGTATATAGTCCACACTCAAAATTTACGATGCAGAGAATCGCTGATCATGTTGCTAATGGAGCTTATTTTTATGCAAAAATTGATTGGAAAGAATATGAAGATTGGATAGATGGTCAGACTAAAACTATTTTTAATAGTGTAGATGGACTGATTGAAAAGCTCACAGAACGTTATGATCTAAAGCTTACCCCAAGACAGCGTAATTATCGTCTTGAAAAAGGTTATCCAGTGTGTACTTGTATTGTTCAACGTGATGTTTTTGAAAAGTACAAATGGACGCTGCATTTATTATTCACTACTCCTAAGACACGAGATTTTAATTTGCAGTGTGGGGTAGCATCTCAAAAAATTGTTAATGCCAAAGATCGGGAAAAAGTAGAAAAATTACAGGAGAAATTTAAGGGATTCACTTGGATAAAGCCTGAAATTCAGGCTGAAATGGATTTGATTTACAGCTATTTCAAAGATCGAGAGCCACTACAATTTATCTTAGATACGGCCATTTCTTTGAAAGTCACACAACACATGACTTTTGAGCTTGTGCGTACAGATCACAAGGTCTACAAGCCGACTGAAAAAGAATATAAAGACAGAATTCGGTCATTTTCTTGGTCTTGGAGATACAGCAAGCAGTCATATTTGCGAATGAAGGCCCGACTTATAGCTGTTGTAAATAAACTTATCAGCCAAAAAAATAATAAGTTAGCTGAAAAAAACCGAGCTGATTTGCGTAACTTTTTCAAAATGATTGAAGCATGGGCCGTTTTTAAGAGTAACCGACAGCAGTCGGGTGAATTGCTTCATTTTGCCCAACGTTTTGTTCGTAAAAAAGTTAAAAAATCATGGCAGCAAATTGAAATAGAGCCACCGCATTTAGTTTATTTGCCGCGGCTAGAGAACTATGCCGACAATTTAGATGAATACCGGCAGCGGAGAGACCTTTTTGATCAATATGGCGTGGAAATCCCCCTAGAATTAGTCCGAAAAGGCGAATATATGCCAATTTTTAACTACGTTAATCTTGAGAAAATGAAGGTCGAGAACCGTAATAAAAAAGTAGATGAAGCAATGCTTTCAGAAACTTTGAAATGATTACGTTACAAAATCAATTTAAAAATAGGTCGGGAAGGGTATTTAAAAACTTTCGAAATAAAGTGCAAAAAATCTAAATGGTTGATTCTTAGCGGTTATTGTCATTTTTTTTGGGTATTAAAATACCATATTTGTGGTATATGTTTTTACTTTAAAATTAAGGGTTTAACAACTATGTAACTTTGATGTAAACTTTATTTTGAGCGAAAAAAAACCCGATGTGGCGTCGGGCTTTTTTCGGGAACTTGAAGAGAAAAATCTCAACTAGCACCTCAATTATCTTGAACCCTAATTGTAGCTAGTTGAGTCCACAAAAACAAGAGTTATAAGGACTTGAACAATGGCTACGCCTGTTCACCAACTAGAAATTTTTTATGATGATTTGGCGTATAAGCCTTATTGTGCAGAGTATTTAGATCGTGGCTTAGATATTTTGCCCAAGCGAGAAGCGATAAAACGCCGATACATACAAGGCAATCAGCCGTGTATGGTTAATTATCTGTTTTTTGACTTAGATCATGCTGATTCTGTTCTTGCTTGGCATACAGAAAATTTACCGATTCCCTATTGGACTGCTCGTAACCCTGAAAATGGCCACTGCCATATCTGCTACAAGCTTGAAACACCATTTCCCACCACTGAAATTGCAAGTATTAAGCCCATACGCTACGCAAGTGCGATTCAGGCTGCATATGCTAAAAAACTAGGCTCAGACACCGCATACAGCCGTTTAATCACTAAAAATCCTTTAAACAGGCACTGGGATGTTGTTTTTTGGAGTGAAAAAACTTACTCACTCGATTATTTAGCTGATTTTGTAGACCTGAATGATAAACCCACAGCCGAGGATCGCATTCAAGGTTTAGGTCGAAACTGCACTATTTTCGATTTAACGCGGTTTTGGGCATATAAGGCAGTGTTACCCTACCTTGAATCGAAATCAAGCTATCAAGCATGGTTTAACGCTGTTTTAGAGCGTGTTATGAAAGAGAATCAGCAATTTCCTGAACCGTTGCAGTATGCAGAGATTAAACAAATCTCAAAAAGTATCGCTAAATGGGTTTGGCAACGCTTTTCTATAGAGGGGAAGACGGAATGGCACGCTAAAAAGGGTGCTAAAGGTGGTAGTAAGTCTAAAGGCGGTGGTAGACCTTCACTAGGTGAGCCATGGAAAGAATTAGGTATTAGTAGAGCAACTTATTTTCGCAGAAAAAAATCTGAAAAATGAGACTAAACAAGCTATATCAGATAACAGCCCCTTTTATGGGGTTTTTATTTGTCAGTATGGTCAATTTAGATATTGTTCCACGCTTCTAATTTCCTCACTAACTTAGGCTAATTTTTTATAATCCAATGAGCCGTAAAACACCCTCATTTATGGAGGTGATATAAGGCTCGATTTTTAATAAAATATAGTGGACATTAAAATATTTTCAATTAAGCTATAAAAAAGCCAGTTTAACTCCACATTTTAAACTGGCTTTTTTTTTAGAGAAACGTGGCATAGAAAAAGCTTATGTGACATTTTTTGTCACTTTTTTTTAGAGAAAAGTGACAAAAAATGTCATAATAAAAGATATTGTTAATAATATATTGATTTAATTATATATTTTTATTTGGCATGATTTATGCTAGTTATTTAGCACCTTAGAGTTTATCTCTTAATTACATATTACTATGGGGAAGTGTCATGAACGCTCAAAAAGGTTTTACATTAATTGAATTAATGATCGTTGTCGCTATTGTTGGTATTCTTGCAGCTATTGCAATACCTGCTTACCAGGATTACATGGCTAAAGCAAAAGTAGCTGCTGCATTAGGTGAAATAGCTGCTCATAAAACTCAATTTGAATTAGAAATGAATGAGGGTCGTACACCTAGCGCAACTACTGTTGGTTTTCCTGCATCGACAACAGCTAATTGCTCAACTCTTACTGTAAATGCAGGAGGCATGAAATGTGTGTTAGATAATGCTCCAGCTAAGTTGGGTACAGGAGCATATGTGGACTTAGTTTATACAGAGACAACCTACGAAACTACAGGTGCTATTAAAAAAGCAGGTGGCTTTAGTTGTGTTGTAAATAAAGATATGCCAACAGGTATGATTCCTCAGGGCTGTACTGCATCAGCTACCTAATCAAGAAGTAAATCTAAACGCATCAAATTTGATGCGTTTTTTTGTTTTAGATAGTAAAAATAATTTTATTACTTAATATATAAGATATTGAAAAATATAATTTATTATTTCATATATTTTGAGGAGTATATTCGAGATTTTTTCTTTTCATCAGATAATATTAAATCATCTTTTGACATACTCCCCCCACTTTCGTTTTCACTCAAGTGGGGGATTCTAAAAGCTTAAACTTGAACGCCAAAAGGAAAAAACGAATAATCCATGTACTAATTATCCTAAAGTTAGTAAAAAACTATCTTTTCAGCGCAGAAAATACGGTTTGACCCACTACGGTTGGTTTTTATTGCCTTAAAACGCTCTCATTTGCGTTATAAGGCGTTTTTATTACTTTTTAGTGTCTTTCCTTTGGTTTAGGGTTTGTTTCCCGTATTCTCGCCATAAAGCCCATTTTGGGTCATCTTTGGGTAATTCTGCTGTTTTAAGGAGGATGCCGAGTAACTCAGCTGGGTTGTGGTTGTCTAAATTGGCGATTTCAAACAAGGCACCAAGTTGGACAAGTTTATACAGTGGAATGATTAGCCTAGAAACTATGATGGAGCTTGCATCCTCTGTATGGGATAGCTCGAAAATCTAGATATTAACTACAGATCATCAACATATGACGTTAGGGCGGCAAGGTACTCGATATAGAGATGTTAAAGAGTGCTTACTCTTACTCAAATAAAAAAGGTAAGGGTCGGTGGCTAAGCCACCGCCCTTGATAATGTGTTTTTAAATCTACACCTGATTCAACCGACTTTGGAACGGCTGAACTCCTCTGCTAACAAAGTCCACAGTGAACCTCAGTTTTCTGTACTGAGAAATAGCCACAAAGATACTACTTGCATAAGAACAAGGCATCCAACACAGTTGTAGCTCTGCATTTTCATCAACTTAGTTTAGTTCAAGCGACCAACTCGAACAGTAGGGGAGACCAATCCCCATTTAACCGTTTCTGATTTTTTTTAACTCAACAAGGCTGTTACCACCAGGTGAGCACATACTCAATATGCACCTCTGCATATCCCAACCTCACTCTTTCGCAAAACCACGATTCCCTTAACAACGGATTTCTCCGAACGGTAGCTATGGTTCTTACCCTTTCAGGCACAATTTCCACGATTTAAAAACCGTTTTATATGCGCTACTCAAGATCGCTCCCTCACTTCCTCAATATTTCGCGCTTAACCAATTTGCACGTTTGAAGGATGTGATTCCCAAGTTAGTCTTGAAGTCTTAACTTGCAGTACGCTTATCAACTAGATCACCAGAATGTCCGAAGAAATTCCCTATTTTTGCGTTCGCAGTTCCAAAAAACGCATTATTAATCTGATCATCATTCTTGTTGGTAAAGCACTTGCAATCCACATAGGGGGTTGTGCGCCCCCATTGTCACGTTTGAGCTATCAATCGACCTTTCGAGCTTCAACGGAACGTCTCACGACGAGTTCACCGTTTAACAAGAAAGTGCCTGCAACGCATCCAGCTTTCGCCTCAGCGCCCCGATAACCTCTCGGTTACCTCGGAATCCATCGTGTGTGGCACGCACTATGCAAAACATTACGCACATCTGCATAGAACGGTGGCTGTTAACGGAATTTCATCCTGAAACTCCTAACCATATCTTCAAAACAGGATTTCGGCTTTCAGCCTAGATCGGGAATTACTTCCCGACCAACGTGTCACCACGCTTCCGTTTCCTTGTCGCCCAACTTCACTAAAGACGGGTTTCCCCGACCTAGTTAAATAGGATTG
>NZ_JAYJLK010000072.1:0-6314 GCF_051948795.1 Acinetobacter sp. Lyrl_1 | reverse complement strand
TTTTAGAAAAATAGACCATAACTCAAGATTATAGCGAGCCAAATAAAAAAACAGCACCTTTTGGTGCTGTTTGTAACAAAACTCATCAAAGTTTTGCGAATATTTAAGACGGGTTTTAAAGCTTAGTCTTTTTTAAGATTTTCATTCAATAAAAACTCAACCAATGCTTTTTGAGCATGTAAGCGATTTTCTGCTTCATCCCACACTACAGCATTTTTGTGATCGAGCATATTTTCAGAAATTTCTTCACCACGGTGCGCAGGTAAGCAGTGCATAAATAAACAATCAGGGTGTGCTAAATCCATCAAGCGTTCATTCACTTGATAGTCTGCAAACGCTTTTTCACGGATTTTTTGTTCTTCTTCCTGTCCCATGCTTGCCCATACATCGGTCACAATTAGGTCAGCATTCACTGCTGCATCTTCAGCAGAATCGACCAATTCTACGCAGTGTGCAAATTCAGACAGGAAACGCTGTTCTGGCTCATAACCTTTTGGTGTAGCAATTTTTAAATTAAAGCCCCACATGTGTGCTGCTTCAATATATGAGTTACACATATTGTTGCCATCACCAATCCACGCCACAGTTTTACCTTCAATTGAACCACGGTGTTCAACATAGGTTTGCATGTCTGCAAGGAGTTGGCATGGGTGATGATCGTCAGTTAAGGCATTGATCACAGGAACTTTAGAATAAGAAGCAAAGCGTTCTACAATGTCGTGACCAAAGGTACGAATCATCACAATGTCAAGCATACTTGAAATGACGCGTGCAGAATCTTCAATTGGCTCACCGCGACCTAATTGTGTGTCACGTGATGATAAGAAGATCGCGCTACCACCAAACTGACTCATGCCAGCTTCAAACGATACACGGGTTCGGGTGCTGGATTTTTCAAAAATCATACCCATGACTTTGCCAGGAAAAGGCTGGAAAACTTCATTGTTATGCTGTTTACGCTTAAGCTCAATGGCGCGTTGCAAAATTTGATTCAGTTCTAAAGTCGATAAATCGCGTAATGTTAGAAAGTGACGTAGAGCCATTCGTTACTCCACAATAATTGCTGAATGAGAAAAAACAACAATTAGTTGTTGGTTGGTTAAGTGAAAAAGGGAATCGGCTAATATACTATAGGATGCAGAAATTGCAAAAAACTAAGCTTTTTGATGAGCGTCTAGAAAGCGATCTACACAATAACTTACATAATTGGTTGTTTCTTGTTCTGTTTCTTGTTTTGGAATACCCATGATGATACGCCATTCAAAATTTCTTAAAATACCGAAATACAGTTGTGCAGAATAAATAGGCTGTTCACAGCAAATTAAACCTTGCTGACTGGCATGTTCCAATACTTTGGCAATACAAAGTTGCACATGCAAAGGGCCGCGCTCATGTATGTGTAAGGCAATATCAGGATTGCGCTGACTTTGCTCTAATACCAGACGCATAAAGGCTGCATTTTCTGGTTCCAAAATATGATGATAAAAATTCAATAAGGTTTGAATCAAATAACCACGTAAATTTGAATCAATTTGTTCAAAGGGAATGTGAATATCCTGAAAAAATTTATCACGGCGATAATCACAAATAGCTTTGAATAACCCTTCTTTATTGCCAAAGTATTTATAGATCGACGCTTTAGAACCGCCTGCGTGTTGCACAATATCATCTAAGGATACGGCATCGTAACCACGCTCTAAAAATAGCTCAGTTGCACTGACTAATAACGCTACACATCGCTCATGACCACGCTTGGTTGGTGGTATATCTTTACCTAAAGGAGCGAAATGGGCGAGTTCGTGCATATTGAGTAAAAAATCATCAATTAAATAGAAGGGAGATTGTCATTATAACAAATATATGTACAGCGTGCTGTGTCGAAGTGTACTTGCACATGGCATGATTTGAGCTGAAAAAGCTATATTTTTAGAAAATAGTTTAAATTTTGCTTATTTAGTGTACTAAAAAGCTGTGTTTATCAAAAATAAAGAATAACCAACATCACGAAAATTTATTGTGCAATAAATTTGAAAATTATTTGACTAAAGTTTTAGAGTATAGATTCTAAAAAGCCATGGCGTGATCTCGCATTCTCGATATACTCGAATCTCGAAAAATATAGTAAGAAAAGCGGAAAGGAAGATGACAGAACAAACATCTGCGGGCTTAAGATTCAGACAAGCCTTGGAAGTCGAAAAGCCATTACAAATTATCGGCACGGTAAATGCTTATGCTGCCATGATGGCAAAACAAGTGGGCTATAAAGCCATTTATTTATCTGGTGCAGGTGTTGCCAACTATTCTTACGGTTTACCTGACTTGGGCATGACCAGTTTAGACAACGTCTTGGAAGATGTACGTCGTATTACTGAGCGTGTTGATACACCATTATTGGTGGATATTGACACAGGTTGGGGCGGTGCATTCAATATTGCCCGCAGTATTAAACAAATGATTGCTGCGGGTGCTGCTGCAGTTCATATTGAAGATCAGGTTGCACAAAAGCGTTGTGGACATCGTCCAAACAAAGAAATTGTAACCCAGCAAGAAATGGTTGATCGTATTAAAGCGGCTGTTGATGCGAAAACCGATTCAAACTTTGTAGTCATGGCACGTACTGATGCCTTGCAAAAAGAAGGTTTACAGGCGGTTATTGACCGTGCTTGCGCATGTGTGGAAGCGGGTGCAGATGCAATTTTTGCAGAAGCTATGACTGATATTACCATGTATAAAACTGTATGTGATGCCGTAGGTGTACCTGTATTGGCAAACATTACCGAGTTTGGTGATACCCCTTATTACACCACTGAAGAATTGGCTGAGCAGGGCATTCGCATGGTGTTGTATCCACTTTCACCAACTCGTGCTATGCAAAAAGCAGCACTTGAAGTGATGCAATCCATTCGTAAAGATGGCACGCAAGTGAATGTCTTAGACAAAATGCAACAACGTAAAGAATTATACGAATTCCTTGATTATCATACTTTTGAAAATACATTAGACAAGCTGTTCAAACAGGAGAATTAAAAAAATGGCTGAAGGAAAAGTACTCACAGGCGCAGGATTGCGTGGACAAGTGGCAGGTAAAACCTCACTCTCAACTGTTGGTAAAAGTGGCGCAGGCTTAACTTACCGTGGTTATGATGTGCAAGACTTGGCAGAAAACTGTCAGTTTGAAGAAGTTGCATACTTGATTTTCTTTGGTGAATTGCCGACTTCAGAGCAATTGGCTGCCTATAAAGCAAAATTGAAATCTTTACGTGCATTGCCTCAAGCACTCAAAGAAGTGCTTGAGCGTATTCCTGCAGATTCACACCCAATGGATGTGATGCGTACAGGTGTTTCAATGCTAGGTAACTTAGAAACCGAACAGTCATTTGAACAGCAACAAGATGTAGCAGACCGCATCTTGGCGACTTTGCCAGCTATTATTTGCTACTGGTATCGTTATAGCCACGATGGCGTGCGTATTGAAGAAAATACGGATGATGATTCAATTGGCGCACAATTCCTGCATTTATTACGTGGTGAAAAACCAAATGAATTGCATGAACAAGTCATGAATGTGTCATTAATTTTGTATGCAGAGCATGAGTTCAACGCATCAACATTTACAGCACGTGTTTGCGCATCAACTTTGTCTGACATGCATTCATGTATTACAGGCGCGATTGGTTCATTACGTGGCCCATTACACGGTGGCGCGAATGAAGCAGCGATGGAAATGATTGAAAATTGGACATCGCCAGAAGAAGCTGAACGTGAAATGCTAGGCAAGTTGGAACGTAAAGAAAAGATCATGGGCTTTGGTCATGCGATTTATAAAGACAATGATCCACGTAACGGCATCATCAAAATCTGGTCTGAGCGTTTAGCGCAAGATGTAGGTGATACAGTACTTTATCCTGTATCGGTGCGTTGTGAAGAAGTGATGTGGCGTGAGAAGAAATTATTCTGTAATGCTGACTTCTTCCATGCGTCTGCGTATCACTTTATGGGTATTGCGACCAAACTATTTACACCAATCTTTGTGATGAGCCGTGTAACAGGTTGGGCAGCACACGTGATGGAACAGCGTGCAGATAACCGTATTATCCGCCCAAGTGCAGATTATACAGGCCCAGAATTGCGTAAAGTTGTACCAATTGCAGAGCGTTCGGCTGCTTAATTGGTTGTCTAAAAAGCTGTACCGTGCATGAACATCATGTGATGCAGCAGTTTAGGCTGAAGATAAGGTTTCATTGTTAAGCAATGGAACCTTATTTTTTTTGAGGTTTGGATGAGGGTAGTCAAAAATACAATGAGTAATTATTGAAGCGTTAGAGAATTAAAAAAGATCGGACGTACGATAGCGCATTTTTAAATATTTGATCATAAAAGAAGGTTGTTGTATTTTGTTTCTTAAGGTTGTAAATGGTTGCATGATTGGCTAAAATTTATTCCATAATTAATATGAGGAAAAAGCAATGTCACATGTAGCAGTTAAAATCGACAGCGATATTGTTGAATCAGCAAAGATTTACGGGATGGCTGAAAGTAGAAGTGCAACTAAACAAATTGAGTACTGGGCTAAAATTGGAAAAATCGCACAAGACAATCCCGATTTAACTTTTCAAGATATAGCAGATTTGTTGCTTAGTATGGCGCATGTCAAAGCAGGGAATACAACACCATATAGCTTTGGTTGAGTTCAATGAATATACAACAAACTCCCTTATTTGAACGGACAGTGAAAAAACTAACCAAGCAGCAGAAAAAAGATGTTGATAATGCCGTAATAACCGTTTGGAATAATCCTGATATCGGAGAAGCTAAAGTGGGGGATTTAGCAGGAGTATTTGTTTATAAATTTAAAATGGACAAACAGCTTGTGCTACTGGCTTACTCTGTGAGTGATGACGAAATCATGACACTCTATCTTTTAAAATTGGGCAGTCATGAGAATTTTTATAGAGACTTAAAAAGATAGGTTTACTTCAGGGTGCAGTACAAGTGCTTGTATCTTGCATTAGATCAATCAGGTCTTGAGCGACTAACAGAGTGAGCTGTTCTAGTCGTTGTAATGGATTGCCATCTAAAAAATATTTGTACTGAAAAGTTTGCTGCTGATAATGAATGGCGATAAAAAATGTCCCTACAGGTTTTTCTGGTGTGGCACTGCCGCCTGGTTTCAGTAACCCTGTGCATGCCACAATAAAATCTGCATGTTGAAATAGTTTTTTGCCTTGAACTGCCATGGCTTGTGTGACTTCTGCGGATTCAGCGGTATAGGTGGCAATTAAGTCACTATTCACATGCAAAATCTCACGTTTAATGCTTGGGTCGTAACTGACTAATCCACCAAGTAAAATATTGGCACCGCTATTTTTATAAATAGAAAACTGACTACATAAGTAACCTGAGCTGGCACTTTCAATAAAAGCCACAGTCTGTTGGCGTTGTTCAAGTATGGCACAGCATTGTTTGAGCATGATAAATCTGCAAGTGAATAGAATAAGTTGCTCAAGTGTACTGAATTTTGTCGACTTGTGCGAAAAAATATCAAAAAGTGAAATGCTAAAATAAGAATGTTCACGATTTAACTGCCTATAAATACAGCAAAATTTACAATTATAGGTTTAATCGTGGCATGAACGGTGATACAAATAAAAGTAAAGCAAAAAGTAATAAAAAGGATGCTGTGATGAAAACAACGGTGAAATATATCGTTTTAAAAAGTTTGGACTATCAACTTGGTACATCATTATTTGAGGATGAAATTGATGCTGATGCACAATATTTTGACCAAATTCCAAGCATTATTGAATATCAAAACTTGCGCTTTAAAGTGGTGAGTAAAGAACAAAAGCGTTTACAGTTGATTGAGGAAAATGAAGAACATCAAACCATCATTGTCAGAGTTTTGGTGATTTAAAGTCATTTCAATCTAGATTAGTCAGAGCTTCAATATAACAGCAGAATGATTGAGCATCAGTGGAGCGTATCGAAGTTGGTGTTTTTTTAGTCACTGGATGCAAAAAATTGTATTTCACATCACAAGAAAAAATTGAAGAATTGATTAAAAATGCTAACTATGTCACGTATTTGTGTTGGTATTTTTGTAGATTAGCATTTTTCAAACGGGCTGTAATGGCTTAAATAAGCTTATGTTTTTTAGATCAATTTTTATTTTAACAGACTGATAATTGAGATAGAGAGAAAATTAATTAAAATATCTTAAAAATATAATCATGACAGATAGAACAAAATATAATTGAATTTTAACGTATTTTTTGAATGCGTGTTACATTTTGGTTTTTATTATATTGTTAAAT
>NZ_JAYJLK010000071.1:0-6402 GCF_051948795.1 Acinetobacter sp. Lyrl_1 | reverse complement strand
TGGTACGGTTCATTGCCGCTAACACTGGTTTTTTTTAAAAAAAACAACTATATTAAATGATAGAGAACGTGGGGAAGTTGGAAAATTTATGCAAGTATTAAATAATAGTTCACACAAATATATATGTAAAATCGTAGGCTTAGTTGTAGCACTTGGTTTATCAAATCAATCCTTTGCTGCAACTGCAACAGGTGAGTTAACAGTTACCGCAACAGTTACCGCGGCTTGTTCTATCGGTAATGCAACATTAGCTTTTGGTGAGTATTTTCCACTAACAACTCATGCCACTGCTGATTTAGACAGCTCAATATCTGTCTCCGTAGCCTGTACGACAGGTACAGCTGCAAATATTTATTCTTCTACGCTTCCAGCAGAACGCAAGATGGTAGCTAATGGGTCAGATACATTAGCTTATCAACTATACACAGATGCAGGCCGAGGAACAGAGTTAGGTACTGCTGCTGATGTAGGTGCTATTTCTGTGACAGGAACAGGAGAGGCCCAAAATATAAATATATACGGAAGAATAAACAAAGCTCTAAAACCGGCTCCTGGAAGTTATACACAGGTGGCCAATTTAACAATATCTTATGAGTAGCATTTTTTAAAAAGAGGCCGGTATGTGGTTTTTAATTAGGTCTGTATTCGGCTTTCTTTTTAGTTTATCTGTGGCTCATGCAGTCACTATTTCTCCTACTGTAGTCGAACTGTCTGCAAAAAATAGGGTAGCGTCAATTACAGTCACTAATACCTCAGATAAAAAATTACATTATCAGGTCAACACTCTCTCATGGTCACAGCTTGATGGTATAGATCAATATTCTGAAAGTAGAGAATTACTTGTTGTGCCAGCAATTACTGAAATAGCTGCTGGCGCTAGCCAGATATTTCGAGTAACACCGCGATATCCTCAAACAAATAGCATCGAACAAAGTTATCGTCTAGTCCTGGAAAATATCACAGCAATTACTCCAAATGACTCTATCAAAACGAATAGTGTAGTTTTCAGGATCAGTCATGATCTTCCCATATTCTTATCCCCAACGACTAGGCCTATTCAAAATGCTGTTTGGCATAACTGTAGTGCTCCTAACGGCAAAGGATGTATCCGCATTAAAAATACAGGCAATCAACGGATGCGCCTGTCTGGTATCGATCTAGAAGGAACTAATTGGCAAAAAGAGCTAAAAATTGTCGACACTGTTCTGGCGGGAGCATGGAAACAATGGATCTATGATTTACCCACCGGACAATTGGCCCCGCTAAAGGTAAAGATAAAAACTGAAAGGGGGTTTATTGAACCAATTTTGGCACCGCAACATGACGGTTCTCAACGTTAATAGGGACAATGGTGAATGATCTATGTATTTTTACCATTCAAGGTTCATGTAAAAAAAATAGAGTTAGTAAAACCATTTTCAGTGTTATTTACTGTTCTTTGCATTTTACCATTTTCATCAGATCTCAATGCGGCCCAGAACACTACAAACAATTCAAAACAAGAGATTCAAGAGCGCTATTCTAATGCAGCAGAAACATATCTAGTTGAAATTATAATCAATGCACAACCTTTACCAGATATTTATCGTGTAGAAAAACTTGCTGATGGCCACATAGCACTCCCTCTTGATGTATGGGAGTTAACAAGATTACGTCCTGTTAAAGAAATAACAGCATTACCTGATGCACAGAAAGGGTATATCCTTGATTCAATTACTGGCCTAACGTATCAATTTGATAGAAGTTTACTGACATTAGAGATTAATGCACCAGCCCAAGCATTTAAAGGCAGTTTTTTTGACATGCGTTCCCAGAAAGAATCTTTACCTAATCTTTCTCCGCCCGGGGCATTCATAAATTACAATCTTAGCGTTACAGATGCGGTACATCATGAGAAGAATTATGGAGCATTAATAGAAGGGATCGTTTTTAATGGTTGGGGATCTGCTGTTATAGGAGGTGTAATTCGTAGCAATAAAAATGAAACTGAAACTATTCGAACAGAGACTTATTGGCAAAAAGATTTACCAAACCGGATGCAATCTTTAACTATTGGAGACACTCTTGATCCTGGTAGTGATTGGAGTCGCCCAGCAAGATTCGCAGGTATTCGCTGGGGGCGAGATTTTACTCTTCAACCGGGTTATATCTCCTATCCAATGCCTTCTCTTTCCGGATCAGCCGCTCTACCTTCTACAATCGATGTATTGGTGAATAACCAACGACGTCAAACACAAACAGTAAAGTCTGGTCCATTTGATTTGACCAATATCCCTGTGATTACTGGAGCTGGAGAAATAAATCTTATAATACGGAATATGCTCGGTGAACAGACGATAATTACACGTAGCTATTACACCTCACCTAAGTTGCTAGAAAGTGGTCTTACTGACTTTTCATTTCAGGCAGGTTTTCTGCGGGAAAACTATGGTACCGTCAGTAATGACTATGGGGCTTTTTTTAGTTCATCAAATTGGCGACAAGGCTTGAGCAAAACAACAACGGTAGAAGGTCGTTTGGAATTACAACAAGACCGCCAAGCAATTGGCGGGCTAGTTGATCATGTTTTAGGAAATTTTGCAATTGCACATCTGGGAGTAGGCTTTTCTCATGTTCATGATAACCAGGGTGGTCATTATTTGATGGGATTAGAACGTACTGGGAAAAATGGTGGTGGATCGATCCGATGGGAGTATTTTTCCGATGACTATAATCAATTTGCCTCTACAGATAAAGAAATAAAGCCACGTCAACGTATTGCTGCTGGATATGGTCTACCTATTTATCACAATGTTTCGATAGGTTTAAATTACACGAGTCAATCAAATTGGAATAGTGATTTATTGAGTTTATTATCTGCGAATGTCAGTATTTCTCTTCCGGAAAATATTTTTTTACATACCTACGCAAGTACACAGCTGGATCAGAATAAAGATTGGAATTGTGGACTAAGTCTAACAATACCTTTAGGTAAACAGCGCAGTTTCTCAGCAAACTCTCAACGTAGTAATGATGGTCATTATGTAAATACAGCGGATCTCACACAGTCGGCACCAATTGGCCCAGGCATCGGATGGGGTATACGGACGAGTGATAATCCAAACCAGAAATTGCGTGCTAATTTCACGTGGAATACAAAGATTGGACAAATTACCGCAGAAGCCGTTGATAATTCACAGCATGATGCAATGTTTCGTTTTGGTGCAAGTGGTTCAATAGGCTGGTTACAAAATCTGCCATTTGCAACAAAAAATATAGGTCATGGAAGTTTTGCTGTTGTTAAAGTCGCAGATTTTGAGCGGATTCCTGTATACCGTAGTAATCAATTGGTTGCTTATACGAATAGTCAAGGCTTAGCATTTGTACCCAACTTACTTCCCTATCAGAAGAATAAAATCAGTCTTGATCCAAGTGAATTACCTTTGGAGGCTGAAATTAACGGTACGGAAGAATATGCCTTGCCTTATGCCAGAAGCGGCATATTTTTAAATTTACCTGTACGTCGATCTTATAATGCATTAATTACCCTTAAACAGCCTGATAACTCACCTGTGCCATTAGGAGCTACAGTAAAATTGGCTGGACGTGATGACGAATTTGTTGTTGGTAAAAGAGGTGAAGTGTATCTGGTGAATCTGTCTAAAGTGAATCACATCACAGTCACCTGGCCAACTGGATCTTGTAAATTGAAGATCCCATTAGATTTTAAAGGCTCAGGTGAACCTCGTATAGGCCCTTTAGCATGCGGAAATTAAAATTATATTTTGTCTTTATCTATATTTGATCAAATAAAATCTTTTTATACTTTCACATTGATAATCTGGAGATTGAGGAGCTTCAAGCTATGAGTTATCTAATATTCACTACAAATTATTACCTTCATCCACTATGATTGGACGTTTTAAATTGAATGTGATTTCGATTTTTTTCATGTGTATTTTATTACAAGCGCTGTTCCAAGTCACTCATGCAGGTAGTTTTGGAGTAATGCCCACTGGTCTAAGACTTGATACACATAATAATAAAGGCATTATCACGGTTAGCAATCATGGTAATCAAAAAGCCACTATTCAGGCAGAAATACTTTCCTGGATACAATCATACGGTCAAAATCAATACATGCCTACACAGGAAGTTTGGGTAAAACCACAATTATTGACACTTTTACCTGGTAAATCACAGGTTCTACATGTTGGCACACGAATACCATCGCTTGCCAAAGAGAAAGCATACAGATTAATGTTAACCGAGTTACCTTTAGCCTCAACAGAACAATCTGATATTGAAGATCAACCTAAAAATCTCACTATTCTCCTACAGCTAAACTTGCCCGTATATGTATCTCCTACAACCCTAATTAGACTTCAACAATGGCAAGCTCAGCAAAAAGCCAATGGCAACATCATTATTAAACTTAACAATCAAGGCAATACACATGTTTTAGTAAACGAATTGACACTACGAAAACCAGTTTCGGGTGCAGATTTTAGTCCTTTAGCCGTTACCCAAGTGAATGATGTTGTTTTTCCAGGACACAGTCATTATTGGGAAATCACCCCAAAGTTCCAATTATTTGAACATCCTTTCATACTTGAAATTAAAACTGATGGTGGTCGCCAGAGTTTTTCATTAACCATTCCACCCTACAATAAATAGAACATTTTAATATTGATGAAAATTGAATTTGAAAAAGGTAATTAAATGAAAAATTTTTTTCTTTTATGTCTACTGATGTTCGCTATGATGTGGTCTAAATCAGCATTTGCACTCTGTACCGTGCTTTGTTCATGTTCAGTCGCCACCACACAGGTATCATTCGGAGAGTACAGACCATTATCATCATCTTTAGTGAATTCTAATAGTGGGAAGGTGAGCGTAACATGTGGAGGAGTTCTTGGGCTACTTATTCCATACCAGATTAAACTTAATACAGGTACAAACTCAAATACATTCGATCCTCGAAAAATGGCCAGCGGTTCCAATATGCTCGAATATAATCTATACACATCTGAAACTGATAACAGAATTTGGGGTGATGGAAATGGTGGAACAATATTTATTTCTGGGAGTGTGGATCTTTTATTAATAAGCCAAACTACAGTAGATCATATTGTTTATGGTAAAATTCCTGCTGGTCAGTCAACAGTACCTCCTGGAACTTATATTGATAAAGTCATGGTCACCGTTACCTATCAATAAGTAATCTTAGTTAGAATGATGAGTAGATCTGATCCTATCCAAAATAATGGACAACTCATGGGCTAAGGTTGATTCAAAGCCAAGCAAATGTTCAGAAATAATGGAAAGACATTCTGATTTTAACAGGTCGTTATGGCGACGATGACCCGGTTGACCACGACTGGCATGCGCCAGACCTGAAACACCGTCTTGCTTGAGCTTCTGCAATAACCAGGTAATTTGACGGGTTGAAAGATTCAGAATTTCAGCAGCACGGACTTGTGTAATACGTTGATCTCGAACATATTGCAGGACTGCAAGACATTGTATTTCCTTGTCAGACATAGACACTAACATATCAAACCATCCGCTAAGAAAATCGCAAAAGCGCATATTCTAAAAGCGGACATTTTTACTTTGGAGAAACCGGACATTTCTACTTGGGGCTTACATTTTCATTTCGTATAACAGCCATTATGTTAAGTTAAGCGAAGATTCACTTAAAACAAGAGCTTTAATTTTTACAGCTTTTTCGAAATGATCTAATTTATGTTGCATGATCCACCAATTAGCTGCTTCCATTAAAAGCTCAGGATTATCATTTTTATTCTTGAAAAAGGCATAGAAAGATAAACCTACGCTATCTCCTTTCTTCTCAATTTTCTCATTACATCCATGAATAAATATTTCTCTTAACTCTTTTCTCATGTTTTTAACTTTCTCTAAAATTAATTACGAAGCCCCGATCTAAGATCAGGGCTTTATTTATTTCTACCTTACATTTCAACAAGTATTGATTCGCCTGTAGAACAGTCTCCATTACGCCATTGCCAGTTTTCAATTAACTTAATTTTTCCATTGGCTTGGATCTCAATCTCAGTATTACATTCACCTATACGTAATTCATTCATCTCATTGATGTGGTGGTATGCCATCGTGAAAGTTTTTTCAGAAGTCATGAAACCTAGTAAATGTCCATTGGTAATACTGCCACCAGAATAGGTAGCTTCTATACGCTCACCTACTTGGTAATAATTAAAAATAGTCTCGTGAGATACTTCTCCATTAGATGTATTTTTAGCATTTACAAATTTTTTATTATTTAGATTTAAGTTCATTTCTACTCTTTAATTTCCCTAAAATTAACATAATACACCTTATACGTAATGCTTGATATTTCTCTTTAAATATCATTATATTAAAGCAAGCCGTTCTGAAATATAG
>NZ_JAYJLK010000070.1:0-6859 GCF_051948795.1 Acinetobacter sp. Lyrl_1 | reverse complement strand
AATATAAGTTATTTAGAGATTTCTTAAATCGCCAAACATAACTTGATATTATGGAGGTAATTAAATCATATTGATAACAATAATTTTCTATATAGCTTGGAAACTTGTACAGTAAAATGACTTCATCAACAGACGCGGATTAAAAACCATGGAATCCTCGGTAGCCTATAAATAACCGAAGTTATAAGTAGAGGTTAAGCAGCCATTAAAGGTGATCTTCCTTTGTTAGCTTGGTGTGGTCTTTCATGATTCGAATGCCACACCCAATCAGTTATGTAATCCTTGTGTCCTGCCCTTTTTCAATAGCTAATCGTTTGAGAATAATCAATAGTGCAAATTTATAATGACTACTAAAACTCTCCGACTATAGAACCAGTTGGATATTTTTTAGGAATTTCAATTTTTTGAGCTATAAGAATAAAATCAGGCATGTTTTTTCCAAAGTACATTCAGCCACTTTTCATCACGATCATGTCGCTGATCTACTGTAATCCACTGTTTTAGTACCCTAACCCCATTCAACTGGTCTAACAATTCCTGAGCCTGCTCTTCATTTAAGTCAGTAAACGCCCTACCGCCTTTTACTCTATCTGCTGTTCCATATTTAAAAGACATATAGCACACACCGCCACGGCGTAATGCAGAATGAATACGTTTTAAAACATCAGGGAGTCTATTACGAGCACAATGTAGTAAAGAGGCACATGCCCATACCCCATCATAAACATCGTGTATATCAAGCTCATAAAAACTTTGCTGCTGAACAGTGATACCAGTCAGTTGGGTCGCTCGTTCGACCAATACTTCAGAATAGTCGATAGCATCAACTTGATAGCCTTTATTTTTAAAAGCCAAAGTGTCACGCCCTGAGCCACAGCCTAAATCCAGGATCCGTGCTGAATCTGGCACCTCAGCTAAAAATGGTTGGTATAGACTTTCCATATCCACATACAACGTGGCTTGTAAAAATTGATCTGCGTATTGGTTGTAATAGTCTATTGTTTTCATATTGGTTGCTTAGGCTAAAGACTGACCCCAGTCTACTAAAAAACAAAAAGATAAGGGAGCATTTGCTCCCTTATCTTTTTAGTCAAATAAATCTGCTCTTACTTCTTCCAAAGCACGATCTGACTTAAAACGATTACATATCGGGTGAATAATTGCTCCATTTTCTAAAACACCGTAACCACCTTCTGCTTTCGATTCTCGATGATCTACTTCAGTCGATTCAAGGTATAAAGCGCTATCACATACTTCGCAATAGCTCCATGTTTTCCTTTCCTCACGTTGATACAGGTTTCTTTTGGCCGCTAGTGAAAAATTTAGAGGTTTTTTCTTCTTTGATGATCTTACTGATTGCACAAAGCTCACAACATCATCCACAATACTCTCATCATAATCACCACCAAAACGGTCAAGGTAAAAATCATTAAAATTAATATAATCAAATGATTGACTCATCGAAAGAATGACGGTGTTCAAACAAACTTCATCTTCAAAATCTAAATCCATATTCAGTCCAATGCAGATAAAGGCCTGATACACGTTCTTCAATCGCTCATGTGATTTGATCCCGCTACCAAACTTACCGACAGTTTCTTTAATCGCCACAGGAATTTTTTCAATTAAACTTTCAACACCACGGCGTGCTCGAGTAAATCCAATAAAATCTATCTTTTTATTCTGTATTTCAAAACAGTCTTTTTCAATTTCACAGACGATAGAGAACCAGGCCAAAAAGGATGTCACTTGAAAACGATTATCTTTATAAAAATATAGTTTTGGGTGTAAGCCCAAACTTGGAATCCGAATACTAATTGGTGGTGTAGCGATACGACACAGCACAACTCTAAGTTTTAGCATTAAATTTTCTACACGCTGACCTTGGTCTATATTCACAGTATTCTGACTAGTATCACCAAACATGATATTCAGGAGTTCATTGACCAAGCCGATTTTTTTACCGTGTGTTAAATCTGGCTCTAAAAGTATTATCTTAAAAAGATGATCATGAATTTGCTCACCCAAAGTGATCACTTCATTTATCCGCTCGTAATTCAGTTCAGCCAAGTTGGATTTATTATCGTTTATATAACAACACGCATAAATCACATAAAAAGCATCACTCCCCCTATTCTGTAAATGATATTCTTCATCTGGATCTAATCGTTTCGTATCCGAATTGATTGAACAAAAGGCTTTTCGAGCTTCCTCAGGTGTCCCAATGACTTCAATAAAATTAATTTTGGTTGATTTTAATTTTTGCTGAAACTCAGAATCGCTACATAACTCTTGAAAATCAGCTAATCCACCTAATCGATTACGAATCTGACGAATATCTCGTTTTTGTGGTGCCGTGAATTTTGGGGCTCCTATTACTTGCTCATCAATAAAGTATCTTTTAATCCAAGCATAAATGATTGAAATCCTGTGCCCACCATCGATGATATAAATATTACCAACAGCATCTTTCCAATAGCGAACGCATAAATTGACATTACGATCATTCAAACAGTTTAGAATAAACTCCTGAATTTCAGCAGGGCTCCAGCACTCTGTGGAGCGTTGATTGTCTGCTTTATATAGTTTTTCTAGGATCTCATGCTTGGCGAAGTCATAAAGTGATATTTCAAAGTTATGGTGCAGATTTGAGTGCGACATTTCGTCAGGCACCATCATTTTTCTTTGAATAATATTGGTTAAAAGCTTAGTACGGGCCATTTTATTTTCTCTAGGCAATACTTCTCTATATCTCGTAAGATTACGAAATTTATAAAAGTAGAATTAATTAAACATGACGAAAATTTATTTCGAAAATTTTATTCTTTAAGAACAGAAGAAATAGCTTTGAGAAAATAAGGGATATTATAGAAAGTGTTCATGTCTAGTTCCTGTAGTAATTAATTACAAACAAGCTTCCAACTTTTCCACGAGATGGAGGCAAGCCAAACAGGGGTGGAAATACCGTACTACAGAAGACGGCCAGTCATAGACTGCCCTGCTTGGCCTACCATTACGATAGACTAAACATATTTAACGCAAAAAACCGCCAAAGCGGTTTACTGCTTCTGTAGTAAATTCAGGTTTCCACGCCTGGTCACAGATTTTGCTGTAACATCTTTATCTTATGTGCATAAATTCAATTGGTCAAATTTTATGATTAATATTTAATCAATTGATTCAAAAATAATTACCTATATTTTTATAGGCTTAAAGATACAGATGAGTATCTTATAATTTCTAATATTTAGTTGCTGTAAACTGATCGCAATGAAACTCTATATATTTAAGCAGCGTGATTTAATAAAGGAAGTAGATTGAAACTGCAAATTTTATCGGATACTCACAATTCTAAATATTCAATATCAGAGCAAGCTGATGTCATTATTCACGCTGGCGATTTTTCTAATCGCTTAAGTGGTGCAATTGAGTTTGCCGAAAAATGTAAATCTCTAAATAAAAAATTTATCTTTGTTTTAGGTAATCATGATTACTACAGCTCTAACTACAGTTCAGTCGTGAATTTCTTGAAAGAAAACTACCCAAAAAATGCACTACTTGATGACAACCATATCAAAATTCAAGATAAAATATTTGTAGGTGGCACGCTGTTTACAAACTTTCGCTCCAATTCACCACTTACATCTCCTGAGGTACTTTTACAGTCCCAAAAAGATGCTGAACAATCGATTTATGATTTTGATCAAATCATGATTGGCAGTGATCATCGAACGGTAACTACTAATGACTACATAGAATTATTTAAAAAATATCATGAAAATATTATGAAATTTAAGGATCAAGATAATGTGATTGTCATTACTCACTTCCCGCCTCATTTAGCTTGTCTTGATCCATATTGGGGTGCGCATCCTGTTGCATCTGCACTCAATCCCTATTTTATTAATGATTTAGATATAAAAGGCTTTAAGTTATGGATTGCAGGACATACGCATACATCAGTGGATACTGTAGTCGATGGATGTAGATTAGTGATCAATCCATTGGGTTATCCGCCAGAACAAGGTAAAAATGGGTTTAGAGAAAATTTGATCATCGAAGTTTAAGTAGTCATACCCGTATTGAAGTAATTTAAACCAATTCTAATATCATACATCCTATAGTACTGTTGATTTAGCTTTTACACCATGAACCAGGCGAAACTCATGTTGATTCCTTTAGATCCAGAAAATGATTGGAAAAATAAAATTGCAGATCAAATACTTAAAGATCTACTAGACATCCATAAAATCCAAGGTAATTCTATTAAAAAAATGAAAGCAGACCAAAATGGTGTTTTCTATGTGGAAGAGGAAATATCAATTGACGACTTACTCAAGCAATTTTGAACTCTGCTCATTGAAACGATATAAAGCGCTTGAATTTTATATTTAAAAGCTTAACCAAATTGTATCACCTGTAGATGCGTACATAGCTTCAGCAGTTTCTTTCAACACATCACTCTCATCCGTTTCCATTGATAGTTCATCACATGCATGATACCTACTATCGCTTGTGGAAAATAAGCTAGATTGAGCCGTAGTACTATGCTGTATAAATCTAGTTCTATCTTGCTTTAAAAGCTGCACACCACGGTAGCTAGCACGCATTTGATTTAATACTTGAAGACGTCTTTCATTTGTAGTCATTATTACTTTTCTCGACATTCATTGTCTCCTTGATTTTTATCTGAAATTAAGATTAATAAATTATGACATAAATTAAAATTGAGTAATGATCCCGCAATACTTCATTAAAATCACAGCGATCAAATAAAAACAAAACAATGTCTTAAAAATCAATCCTCTAAAAACTCCATGACATCTTTACCAGTTCTGACGATTTTCATAGGAGGTTGATTAGTTGCGTTTAGTATAGACCTGAGATCGTCACACTTTATTATTTCATCTTACTAATTTTTTGCTGCGGATTTAGCGAATATTTTCGCATTATCTTTAGAAATAATTTGATCTACCATAATATGTACCTCACTTTACAAATTTTTCAAGATCTTGCTCTTCAACACGCTGATATGAAGACGAACTATTAATTAAAGAATACCCTCTTCTGAGTGCCAATTCTTTATTAATTTCTTGCTCAGCTATACTTGTCTCGCCGTGACTTTTTATGTATTCAGCGCGTTTTTGTATAAATGCTCGCTCACGCTCTCGAACGTTGGAATTCACCGCTGTATTTTCTACTGGGCGAGTAGCTACATAATTATAGCTAATCACTCCTAAAAGTACGATTAAAAAGAAACTGAGTTGCTTCTTTACACTTCTAGTGTCACAAATCATCCTTTTATATCCAGTTCAGACTGAAGTTATCGTGTACTCACACTAATAAATTTAAAAATTAGAATGGATAAGACACTATAAGGGTTAATCACTCATCTCTAGGATTGAAATCTTTAAATTCATCAGCATTGCTAGAAAATTCAATAAAAAAGTTATGCCATGCAAATAATGACTCTAATTCCTGTTTATTTTGAATCGGCTTAGGCAACTCATATCCAATGATCCAGTATGGTGCTGTACAGCAAACATGCTCAGGTATAAGGACTTGCTGTAAGGCTGTTTCAGCACTTTGAAAATATAAATTATCGTTTAAGTGGACAATACTCCCTTGCAAAGCTTCTTGAATACAATGATCTGCCTCTATATACGTATCCTTCATTTAGTTCGCCTCCATTTTTCAATTAATGGGATTTCTAAATCTGTTAAATTATTTAACGCTGAGATTACTATTTCAATTGCATCACACCATTTGACAACTCTTGTATACTACCTAAAAATTCAAAAAATTGATTGATTCAAAATTTCAAAATACGTAAGTTGAGTGGAAACGTTATAAACATCAACCTGAATATCAATATCCATGGCGCAAGCTCCACATTAGAATATTGCTACAACCTTCCTAAAAGGCACTGCTCACAACAAATAATATCAGGTACTCCCCCCTGGTGATTTACTAAATCACATTTCATCTGAGGAGCACATTGAATCCTTATATACCGATGGGGAGTCTATGATACGAAATGCTACAGACAAGTCATTTTAGATCGACTGGCACATACTTGTACTCTGCTAAAAAAATATAGAATCATGGAAAGATAAAAAATAGAGATCTTTATAAGTAAATGAATTCTTAAAAACATTCAAACTTCTAGGAAGAACATTCTGAAAAAGTAGTCAGGTGATCATCGCAAAAGTCTGATGGAAACCAAGTTTTACTCTGCCTTGGGTTGCATCAAATTATTGAAAGAGTTATATCTCTAATTTATATTTTTTAGAGTAATTCCATCTTTCTATTCTTTATGTAACCACAGCACTTAGGTTTTAAACAGCATCCTACTAAATAAATTAAAAGCAAGAATCATCCTTTTAAAAATACCAAAAATTTTCAATCAATTAAAATCAACTCCTAAAATAGATTTTCACAACCATAAAAACTCCATTTACTATAAATTAACACTTAATCCAATTGATCACATTAAAACCAATAAAATACTTTTTTTAAAGGAACAATAATTTCGAGATACCTCTATTAACTTTAACAAAGATTAAATATTAAAAAATTTCTCAAAAAGATTTGCATTTCTGTCTAAAACCACTCAAAAAAGCTAATAATAGGGGTGAAATCCCCCCCCTAAACGTCCCTATTTTTGAACACCAAAAACAGATTATCTGCTAAGAAATACTAACAAAAACCAATTTGCAAAGTTAAAAAACAATATCCATATGTTTTCAATGTATTTTTTTTGATAAATTTCCGTTGATATCGTCAACCTCTGATAGAACCTCTCAGCACTCTTTTTTGATACCATCAGCACTCTTTCATCTTGTAAAAGACGCTTTGT
>NZ_JAYJLK010000069.1:0-6879 GCF_051948795.1 Acinetobacter sp. Lyrl_1 | reverse complement strand
CAGAAAGTCAACATGCAATGTTGATTTTATTTTCAAACCTATCTACTCAAAACAAACTCAATTAATCTTAAACCAATCAACCAAGCTATTGTTTTTCAACAAGTTTTTATCAACATCGCCGCCGATGGATGTGCATTATAGGCCAAATATTTTGCCATGCAAGGCTTTTTGTAAAAGAAATATTTCGAGTGTTTATTTTATAAACCCAAAAATAGATAAGCTACTGTTTTATCTCATAAATTTATTTTAATAAAAATCTGTGCAATTCTTCAAAATACAATCACAAGATTTAATCTATTGTTTTATATGAAATTGTTCTAATAAAAAAGTAAAAAGCAGAGCCTAAACCCTGCTTTTGGTTTAAATAAAGTTCAAATTAGAACTTCATACTGATACGCGCCCAATAGTTACGACCAATATTGTTAAATTGCTCATTTGCAGCAAAACCCAAACCTGCATTACCCATTTTGTTTAAATGCTCGGTATAAGTTTTATCTAGTACGTTATCAACACCCACAGACACATCAACACTTTTATTGAGGTTATAGCTGCCATTTAAAGACAACACGCCAAAGCCACTGCTCTCTTTGAGGTCGTAACCTACGATATTACCTTCATCTTTACTTATACGACTTTGACCATCGACTACACGTAATAATGCACCTAAAGTGTATCTATCTTGAACATAGCGTAGGTTTAAACGTCCTTCCAAAGGTGAAATTTGTGGTAACGGCGTATTGTCTGTGGTGTTTTCACCCCACGCATACATGGCACTCACATCAGCTTGCAAAGCATCGGTAAATTGATAACCCATACCAACTTCTGCCCCAGCAATGGTTGCATCCACATTGCGCGTATGCGCATCTGTCATACTCGTATATTTAGTTAGAATATAGTCATTAATCAAACCCGCATAAGCCGATGCCCAAGAACTAAATGCACCATGCTCATGTTGATAGCCAAAATCCAGTTGAAGTGTTTTTTCAGTATCAATATTTTTAAATGTATTTGGATTACCATTTCCTGATTTTGGTGTAAATAATTCCCAATAATCAGGCATACGCTCTACATAACCCAAACCGACATACGTTTTTGCATCATGGTGTGGATGCTGATTTTCCAAACGGATAAAACCACTTGGCAAGGTTTCTTTACGTTGTTGAGCCGTTTGTACTGCGTCTACTTCGATCTGATCAACACGTATACCTGTAACCAACTTATTATGATCATTCAGTTCATAACTCAGCTCACCAAAACCACCATAGGATTGAAATTCCATATCGGTTGTTACAGGGAAATTCATTTTCGGCATTGTGGCTGAATACATGCCTTTACCATGCTTATTCTGTTGACTATCAATACCTGTAATAAACTGCAATTTATCCCACTCATGTGTCACCGCCATACGCGCATTTAAAGTACGGCGAGTCACATTCATGGCAGATTTAGCTTCCACAAGTTCTTTAGTCATGTGGTGTTCTGCCATTCCCACTTTACGCAGACTATAATTGTCCATCACGTGATCATTAAAGCTATAGTTCACCTGTGCTTCAATTTTCTTAATAACATCGGTGATGTTATTCTTTTCTACACGCAAACCCAAACTTTCGCGGTCAAATTCAGAACCGTCCATCATGCGGCCCGCATAAACCACTTCAGCATCACCACGACCACCCGTCAGTTCTAGCCAAGTGTTTTCATCGGGTGTCCAGCCTAAAGCGAGATCGGCATTCCAACGCTCCCAATCCGAAGGAACAGTTGTACCATTGCCATCTTTATAGCTATCTGCTACAGAACGGTTGGCGTTTAAACGGATGTATTTATGCTCATCGCCCGCTGCTGCTTCAACATTATGATCTAAACGGCCAAATGACCCCATCAAGACACTGGCTTGGCCACGATAGTTTTGACCTTCACCAAATTGCTCAGGCTTACGCTCAAACAATACCGTTGCAGCCGAACCTGTGTTGGCATATTGCACCGTTTGCGGCCCTTTAATCACGGTAATTTCATCAAAACTTTCTGGTGAAATATAAGAGGTTGGTGAATCCATACGACTCGGGCATGCACCTAAATTTTCAGAGCCATCAGTTAAAATTTTAATACGTGAACCAAACATGCCACGGAAGGTCACATCACCATTGGTACCCGCACCACTGTTGACAGCACTAAAGCCAACTATGCTTTGCAAATAGTCTGCACCATCTGTGGCTGGAATCGGCTGAATGGGTTGTTTTGGATTAGCACGAACCACCAAACCATTGGCATCATTGCCCTGTTGTGCGGTTGCAACAATAGGCGCAAGACTATGCGTATTCGCAGACAGCATACTTTGATCGGCAAACGCACTTGCTGAATAGCAGGCAACACAAACTGCAGCCGCAATGGGCTGTAATAAAAATTTAGGCTGAGCCATTTTATTTCTCACTTCAAAACATAAATACAGTTAGGGTCAAAGCAGACCCGAAAAACATTGAATTTATGCAAAGTGAGGTGGAGCACGTCCCTGCGGAAGTAAAAAGAGTTGCTGAAGTGCAAACCAAACGTGTTGAAAACGTTTTTGGAAAGCCAAAAGACGTACCTGAATGCGATCAAGCACCTCTTTAAGCTCTAATTCAGGTGGCAAGACCAAGTTGCCATAGACCGTACAATACTGACATTGATGTGAAGCATCGTGATGATGATGTTCATGCTGTACGGTCAGTTGCTGATCATCGGTCTGTGATGTAGATGAATGTGCAGTATGCGAAGAATTTGTATGCACTGCGTGGGCTTGTGGCAACAAAAGTGCACGCGTGATGGTTTCACAGACTGGCGCAACTTGATATTGCTCAGGCAGCAAAGGCTGTAAAAATACAGCAATCTGTAAAAAAACTGCGATAAATGAAAGCAGTAAGCCACTACGCAACAACAAAAACATCTATCCTGAATTTGTGTGGCGCAAGTATAACAAAGCCCAATCGAAATTGGGCTGATTTTTAGGCTTTGGTCTAAACTTGCGCGTCTAGTCTTCTTGATTGTTCTACGTCTTAACGCTTGACCGCGACTTTTTCTTTCTGACGCTGGCGCACTACTTTTTCGACTTTTTCACGGGCACGCTGACGCTTGAGCGGCGATAAATAATCGACAAATAACTTGCCATTTAAGTGATCCATTTCATGTTGAATACAAACAGCGAGAAGTTCATCCGCTTCTAGCGTAAAGGATTGACCCTCAAGGTTAATCGCTTCAATTTTTACGCGTGACGGACGCTCAACTTTGTCGTATATTTGAGGCACTGACAAACACCCTTCTTCATATGGTTGGGTCTCTTCAGTCAATGGGGTAACTTTAGGGTTAATGAAGACCATGGGTTGATCTTTATTTTCAGATAAATCCATGACAATCAGCTGAATATGATGATCGACCTGTGTGGCTGCCAGACCAATTCCTGGTGCGGCATACATCGTTTCAAACATATCTGCAGCAAGCTGACGAATCTCGTCGGTGACTTCTTCGACTGGTTTGGCAATGGTACGCAAACGGGCATCCGGGAAACTTAAAATAGGTAATAAGGTCATGGGACATCCTCACTTATGCCATTGATCAAAAAACCGAATGAAGGAATGCTTCATCAAAAAAATGTGTGTAAGATCGTTATTATAACGCAACTACATACATAATTTTAGGAATTATGATAATGAAAAAGGTTTTGACAGACACATCCTCTTTTCGTGTCTTGGGGTTTAAAAAGCAAGTTTTAGCACTCGCGGTATGTCTCACAGTGGGACTTGGTGCGATCAGTGTGGCTGAAGCAGCACCTGCACGAAACATCAATCCGCCTGCCTTAAAAGCCAGCGCACCAAATGTGTATGTGGTAAAAAAAGGCGATACCTTATGGGATATTTCCAAAAAATTCCTGAACAACCCATTACGTTGGCCTGAAATTTGGGCAAGTAACCGTCACGTAAAAAATCCACACTGGATTTTCCCAGGTGACCGTTTGTTGATGTGTACCTACGAAGGTCGCCCTATTATTGGTAAAGATGAAGGCGATGGCTGTGAAGGCATTATTCGTCGTTATGCAGGCAAGAGCACCAATTTACAGCCGCAAATTCGCGTGGAGTCTTTAAATAATACCATTCCTGTGATTCCACTTGACTACATCAAACACTGGTTAGAGCGCAGCAGCATTATTGCCGCAGATGCGTTACAAGGCACACCATATATTTTAGGTACTTCTGATCAACGTGTTTTAGCTGCTAAAGGTCAAAGTGTGTATGCACGTGGTGCAGGTCTGGAAGTAGGTCAACGCTACGGTGTATATCGTGAAGGCGAACCGTACATGCTGACCGATGCCAATGGTCAAAAATTCAATGCAGGCATTGAACTCACTCAAGTTGCTGCAGGTATTGCAGTACGTGGTGAAAATGACATCACCACACTTGAATTGACCGATACCTACAATGCCGAAGTGCGTCGTGGTGATCGCGTCTTACCAATTTATGACCCAATGCTGCCAACCTTGTTCTACCCAACGCATGCTGAAAATGTCAGCACAGGTGGTCAAGTGCTACGTGTGATGGGTTCGATTGGTACTGCAGCAAAACACAGTGTTGTGGCAATTGATCGCGGTACATTACATGGCGTGCAATCTGGTCATGTGTTTAGCGTAGCGCAAAAAGGCGAAGTGGTCACCGACCCGAAAACCAAAGAACGTGTTCAGCTTCCAGGCGAACGTATTGGCAATATCATGGTCTTCAAGAGCTTTGACCACATTAGCTATGCCTATGTTTTAGACAGTGAATTACCAATTAAAGTCGGTGCGAGCTTACAAGCACCACGAATGGACGACTAAAACGGTTTAAGATGGTGATGTTGAATTCATTCAGCCCACAGCAAATCAACTACATTTTGTTGTGGTATTTGGTTCAACATTCACTGTCTAGTTTTTCCAAACTCGTACAACATTATGGTTCCGTGGCTGCCGCAGTGCAGCCCGAACACCTCCTCACATGGTCAGATGTGCGCATTCATGCCAACCATCTACAACGCGCCAAAGAATATCTCAGCCCAACAGGGCAACTCGCCTTTGAACAATGTCTGAATCAACTGCAACAGCAGTGCGATTTTATTCTAACTTTGGACGATGCGGACTATCCCAATCAGTTACGACCCTATTCCAACAAGCCACCCATTTTATTTGGGCAAGGCAATGCACAGGCTTTGTTGCAAGCGCAAATTGCGATTGTCGGCAGTCGCAAAGCCAGCCCGCATGGTCGGCAAGTGGCTTATGATTTTGCTTATTATTTAAGTGAACAAGGGTTCTTTATCAATAGTGGTTTGGCACAAGGTATTGATGAAGCCGCACATCAAGGTGCTTTGCAACATCAACGTACCATTGCAGTCATGGGCACAGGTTTGGACAGCACTTATCCAAGTGCACATCACAGCCTGCGCCAAAAAATTGTAGAATCTGGTGGTGCCGTGATTACGGAGTTTTTACCACAGACTAAGCCCTTACAGCAACATTTTCCACGACGTAACCGTATTGTCAGTGGACTAAGTTTAGGCGTGATTGTTGCTGAAGCCAGTTTAAATAGTGGCTCGCTGATTACCGCGAAACTGGCAGCAGAGCAAGGCAAATTAATTTTTGCCATTCCAGGACATATTTACAGTGAATTTCATCAAGGTTGCCACCAATTGATTCGTGAAGGTGCAATTTTAGTGGATCATCCTGAACAAGTGATTGAAGATTTAGCCCTACCCACCCAATGGCAATATCAACAAAACCAAATAGCATCAAGCCAAAATCAGACTACAGCAGCTTCAACAAAAGCAAAATTATCTACACCACCGACTGAAGCAATACTTCAAACCACCACAACAAAAACAGCAGATACAAGTACACCGCATATTCCCGAGCATTTATTGGCACTGTATCAACAACTGGATTGGGTCGGACAAAGCATCGATCACTTGGCACAGCAACTGAATTTAGATATTGCCACACTCACCAGCGCATTAATGGAACTGGAACTCATGGGCTTCTGTTTACAACAATCAGGTTTATATCTGCGTTGTCGTCCACTCAAATAAGGTTCACAATAAGCGCCTATTTCACGTTTCTGTTTAGGTAAAACTCCCATGATTACAACTTCTGTCACCGAAGCCGCTGCATGTCTACAACAAGGACAGGTACTGGCCTATCCTACAGAGGCGGTTTGGGGATTGGGATGTGATCCATATAATCAACAGGCATTTTTGGAAATTTTGCGTCTGAAACAGCGTCCGATTGAAAAAGGTGTGATTTTACTGGCAGGACATCTGTCACAAGTAGAGCATTTGCTGCAGGATTTAAACCCCGAAATGCGAGATCGCGTAATTGCGTCATGGACGAATACTTATCCCACAGATCGAGCAACCACCTGGCTATTACCCAGCACAGCCGCAATTCCAGAGTGGATTACAGGTCAACACCCCAAAGTAGCGGTGCGCGTAACCAATCATCCTTTATGTATGGCGTTATGCCATGCCTTTGATGGCTTTATTGTATCGACCAGTGCCAATCCTGCGGGACTTGCCCCTGCACGCTCTTTGCAAGAGACAACGCAATATTTCCATCAACAATTGCACTACTTAAATGGTGATTTGGGTTTAAGCCAGCAACCTAGCCGTATTTTAGATGCAGAGAGTGGGGCAGTGATTCGCGCCTAGCTTTAGACAAATTTTAGTTGACATCCTCCCCGACCTAAAGGACGGAGATTCCTACTGCTAGACGCTCATGTCCGAGCGCAAGAATATTCAGTGCGGAATTTACATCCCGATCATGGAGCGTACCGCACTCCACACACTGCCACTCTCTTATTCCAAGTCCTGCTCTACCTTTCGGACTACTAT
>NZ_JAYJLK010000068.1:0-7197 GCF_051948795.1 Acinetobacter sp. Lyrl_1 | reverse complement strand
GCAGATTTATTTAACCATTCCAAAGCTTTTCTTTTATCTTTTGCCACACCTTCACCACTTTGATACATACTTCCTAAAAAATACTGTGCATCAGCATTATTTTTTTCTGCTGCTTTATTAATCCATTCAAATGCCTTTTTATCATCTTTTGGAATACCACGTCCTAGTATATATATCATACCAAGCCTAAGCTGAGCATCGACATTACCTTGTTGAGCAGCTTGGGAAAACCAAAAAAATGCTTCTTTATCATCCTTTTCTCCACCTAAGCCATTCGAATACATCATCCCTAGTTCATATTTTTTTTCAGCATCAATGTTCGCTATGACCATTTGAGCCGAAGTATTTCCATTTACAGCAGCCTTTTTATACCAATATATGGCTTTATCTAAATCACGAGGAACCCCGTTTCCATATGCATATAACATCCCTATATAGAGCTGTGCTCTAGCGTAATTTTGCTCAGAAGCTTTTAGATACCACTCCATTGCTTTTTCATAGTCCTCTCTCACTTCGTAAGATAACCCAACATCATATTGTGCTTCGGGATCTCCTTGTAAAGCCGCTTTTTTTTCCCACTTTAATGCTTCATCGAAATCTTGAGCGATTCCAAATCGTCCTGATGCATAGGCGATTCCTAAATCTTTTTGTGCTCGAATATTTCCCTTTTCTGCGCATTCTTTTGTAAGGTTTAAATCAAGTTTTATTACACCATCGATAATTTCTGCTTTTCTATTTTCATCATCTTTTGGACATTGTTCTGCAAATACACTTTGTACGTTTAAAAATAAAGACATCGCTAGAATGATTTGGATAAATAGTTTCATCTCTAAGACATTTTTGATTTAAGAAGAAACTAAAATGATATCTTATTTTTACCCTCCATTTAACATAATGGCGGTTATACGAAATTAATGGATGTCCGTATAGATTACTTGCATATTGTATTCGATCGAATACAATATAGTGAGAAGATAAGGAAGCCTCATGATTGAAATTAAACGTCTGCCAGAATTTGATGAATGGTTAGATGGCATTAAAGACAATATGACCCGTATTCGCCTAAATCGTAGACTAGATAAGGTTCAACGTGGAAATTGGGGAGACATTAAGCCTCTCCAAGATGGCGTTTGGGAAATGAGAGAATTCTTCGGTTCTGGATGGAGGATGTATTACATCCAGCATGGTGACGTAGTGATTGTAATGCTTGGAGGCGGAGATAAATCGACTCAACAACAAGACATTGATCGTGCAGTCAAACTATCGAAAACATTGGAGGATTAAAATGGTTAAAGTCGCTGATTTACCAAGTTTTGATATGGCTGAGTCACTCAAAACTGAAGAAGACATTGTGATGTATCTCAACATAGTTCTTGAAGAAAATGATCCAGCTGAATTAGCTCATGCCCTTGGCGTAATTGCCAAAGCTCGTGGCATGACTCAAATCGCTAAAGAAGCAGGGATTGGACGTGAAGCACTTTACAAAGCCCTACGTCAGGATTCAGCACCACGTTTTGATACGATTAATCGTGTAGTAAATGCATTAGGCTTAAAACTCACTGTACAACACGCCTAAAACTTTAAAAAATATAGTAAAAATGGGAGCTTATAGCTCCCATTTTTTGACTTCGTATAACGTGTATTATGTTAATTTTAGGAAATCTTAGTCTTTAGCTAACATAATCTTCAGTTGATATTACTTGAGCATATGCAAATTCAAAAGCGGCCATTAATGTTGCATGGACATGACCAGCAGGTACTTTAACGCCATTAAATTCCAAGTCTAGTGTTGCACAAGCATCATGTATCACTTTTACCTTATAACCAAAATCAGAAGCAGCACGAACAGCAGCATCAACACACATATGGCTCATAGCACCAATCACGACTAACTCAGTCACTTGATTGCTATCTAAAATTTCTTTGAGATTCGTGTTTAAGAACGCATTGATGTGATTTTTAATGATCACAGATTCATCTTCTTGCGGCTTAACTGTGTCCTGAAATTCAATACCATTTGAGCTAGGTTCAAATATAGGAGATTCAGCATCAGCAATATGTTGGACATGAATCACTTGAGTACCCTGTTTACGGGCCTTCGCAATTACTTTCACTGCATTAGCAGCAGCTTGTTCAATATTTACTAAGGGTAATTTACCTGTAGGTAGATATTCATTTTGTAAGTCGATAACTAATAAAGCTGATTTTGACATATCTGTTCCTTTACTTAACTAATATTTGTTTTGTTCTACTTATGTTTTAAAGAAGTGGAATGCTTCCACTTCTTTAAGTCACTTTAGAAAGAAAGCGTTTCACCATCGATAGGAATTAAAACCTTATCTTGGATTCCTTTGTCCTTTACGTAATCTGCAAGCTTAGCACGTGTTACCGACATGTGGTTAATTGCATCCATGTGAACAGCAACCACTTTAGCATTTGGTGCTTTCTGAGTTGCATGATAAGTATCTTCTTTGCCCATAATAATGGATTCTTTAAAGCCATCAACCAAGGCGTTACCTGTATTCAAGACAATCACATCAGGTTTAAATGTTTGAATCGCTTGATCAACTTCAGAACGCCAGATGGTATCTCCTGCCACATAAACAGTTTCATGGCCAGCAGCTTCAAATACCACACCCATTGCTTCACCTAATCCAGCTTTAAGCTTAGGAATACGGTACATGGCATCAGTACCGTGTTGACCACCAGTTTTAGTGAGCTTAATCCCTTCAAAGGTCGCTTGAGTTAATACACGAACATCTTTGAAGCCTTGTGACTGAATGATTTTCTGGTCTTCTTTATTCTGTACAAACAACGGCATGTTTTTCGGAATAGTCGCTTGTGCTGCATCATCCCAATGATCTAAATGGGTATGGGTCACGATTACCGCATCTACACCTTCTAAAATCGTTTCGGGCTTGATAGGCAAATCGACTAATGGGTTCCGTAAATAGCTACGATGAGTATCAGGAAAACCTTCATAGAATCCTTTTTTAGCAAACATTGGGTCAATTAAAAAAGTCGTATCAGCATAGGTTACTTTAATCGTTGCATTGCGAATTTCTTGTATATGCGTAACTTTAGAAGTATCTCGCTGAACCACCTTATCATTCGCATATAAATGGACTGAAGCCATTGCCAGAGAGAGTGCAATAACAGAGCTACTTAAAATTTTATTCATGTTCCAGATCCAATCATTTAGTCATACTCGAATCATGATAGGAAAAATTAAGCAATAAAACTGTCCTTAAGGACAATCATCGAAACTATTGGGACAACATGCTATATTTATTATTTTAGAGAGGTAGATTGAATGGCTATACCAGTGATTGGATTGTTCGTATATCCCAATATAAATCCATTTCACTTCTCTATCCCCCATATCATTTTCAATATCAAGATTGAAGATAAACGCTTATTTGATCTGAGAATTTTTTCTATAGATGGCCAGCCCGTAACAACAGAACAGTCTATGATGATTATCCCTGATGGTGGGGTCGAGCTCATTAAAGAGTCGGATCTTATTATTATTCCTGGGTGGGATGATTTTAATCACGAGCCTGAACAAGTACTTATCGATGCCCTAAATTGTGCATATCAGACTGGAATTAGAATTGTAGGGTTATGCTATGGAACTTATGCACTGGCATATGCTGGTTTACTTGACCATAAAAAAGCAGCTACGCACTGGATGGCTGAACAAGATTTCAGTGAGCGGTTTCCACAGGTTCAACTTGATTATGATGCCCTGTATGTAGAAGACCAAAGGATTGTAACCTCTGCTGGAACAGGTGCAGCATTAGACTGCTGCCTATATTTGGTACGAGAAATCTATAATGCACGAATTGCGAATAAAGTCTCTAGAGTAATGGTGATCCCGCCTCACCGTGAAGGTGGGCAAGCTCAGTTTATTGAACAGCCAGTCGCAGAATCGAGCCAAGATGCACAAATTAATGTATTACTTGATTTTTTAAGAAAGAATTTAGCTTTACAACATAATATTGAAAGCCTCGCTGAACGGACACATATGACACGCAGGACGTTCACACGGCATTTTAAGAAAGCGACAGGCATGACCCTAGTCGATTGGCTGAATACTGAAAGAATCAGATTAAGTTGTGAACTTTTAGAAACGACAAACTTGTCTATCGAAAAGATAACCGAGCTTTCAGGTTTTAATAATACCGTGTCATTTAGAAAAAATTTTCGTGAAAAATATGGCACCAGCCCTCAGGCATGGAGAAAAGCTTTTGGGATCATTAATGAAAATAATCCACCCATTTAACATAATGGTGGTTATACGAATTGAACTTTTCTTCATCTAAGAATATAGTGTGATTAACAATGTTAATCATAGGAGCTTAACATGGCTTCAAATGCACTAGTCACTACTCGCATTAACGAAAACATTAAGCATGAAGCAACAGAAGTTCTTGCAACAATGGGCTTAACTGTCTCAGATGCAGTTCGCTTGCTGTTAACCAAGGTAGCGAAAGAAAAGGCTCTGCCTTTTGAAATTTGGCAGCCCAATCCTGAAACCATTGCTGCAATGGAAGAAGATCTAAGCAAAGCAAAGAGCTTCACTTCTGTTAAAGATTTGATGGCTGATCTAAATGCGGACGATTAAGTACACATCAGCATTCAAGAAAGACTATAAACGTGAGAAAAAAGGGCAGCATCGAAATACATTAGATGCTGAACTACAAACTGTTTTAGAATTATTGCAAGCTGATGAAGCCTTGCCTGAAAAGTATCGTGACCATGCTTTGGTCAGTAATTGGGTAGGTCATCGTGATTGCCATATCAAACCTGATCTCGTTTTAATCTATAAGAAAACAGAAGAAGGTGAACTACTAATTTTGAAATTAGTTCGCTTAGGCAGTCATAGCGAATTAGCAATTTGAATGATGTAACCCCCAAAGAGCGTTGACATACTCCGTACTAAACCAGTGATTTAATGGGGAGCATGTCAGCCTTCATCGTCAGTTACTTGTCTTTTTGCATTGTAATCTGTTTTTCTAATTCAGCTATCCGTGCATTTGCATCAGTGAGTTGTGATTCCACATATTTGATCGAGCCTGATTTTTCGAGTAGCTGTTCATATTTGGCTTGCAAGGCGTTGTAGTCTTCTTTTGCCTTATCTGTACTAGCAAGAGCGACTTTCAGCTTGTCGGTGGTGTCATCAGTTTGTTTGACCTGTTCATCAAGTTTGATTTGCACCTGTTCCAGTTTTTCTGTGGTATCTGCAAGCTGCTTTTCCAGTTGTTGCACTGTTTCCGCATATCCGCCTTGTACTGCATCAATCCGTTCTTGCAATAGGGTTGCAATGACTTGTGACACGGTAACAAGTTCCGCATCTTTCAGAGTTTTTGCCGTAGTAACGGCTGCCGCCAGTTGCTCTTCAAGGATCTCTTTGCGGTATTTGTTGATAGTGGTCTTTGAGCCGCTACCAAGAACCGCAAGGATATTATCGTTAGTTGGGTTTGAGCCTTGTGCTGCAAGGGATTCGATGGCTTTTGCCACATCTGATTTAGTGATTGCCATGGGTTTATTTCCTACTGTGTACTGTACTGTATCGTATTTTAGTACATTACAGTACAGTACACAATCGATATTTTTTATGAATTATGACTAGCTAAAACTCTCTGCAGCTGTTCGCTAATGTTTTCCAATTTAGCAAAAGCCGATAGAAGATGATTTTTATTAGATTAATTAAACAATAACAAGTATTTATTAGCGAGTGTCTACGAGCGCCACAACAAAAATTCGCGCCTAGACTCTCTGAAAAACAGCTTTTTAGGCTGAGAAGCCTAAATAAGCGTAAATTATATGCAGATATTTGCACCTAGACCGAGCGGAGCGAGCAAAAAAAGCTTCTGAGCGAAGCGAAGTCATAGTTGCTTTTGCTTTTTACATAATTTTAGAAGGTATTTGCAAAAAATTGCCCCTACGAATCGAGCGAAAGCGAGATTCAATAGAGTTTGAGCGAGTGAAACAAAGCGAAAACCAACAAAAGAAAACGAATCAACCAATAGCAGATAAGCGAGATCCAAACACGCTAGATCTTTTTTCAAAAATGACAGATGCTCAACGTCATATGTTTGCTAATAAGCTTTCAGAATTACCTGAAATGGGGAAATATTCTCAAGGTACAGAAAGCTACCAACAGTTTGCTATACGTATTGCTGAGATGCTACAAGATCCTGAGCGCATCATAGAGCTATACCCACACCTCAAGAAAGTGGGATACATGCCATCAAATAAAAGGGACACGGTAAATGGCTAAGTTATCGCTAAGTGAAGTATCCAACCGCTTTAACGTCAGCCGCTCTAAACTATACAGAGCTATCAAAGAAGGACGTATATCTCGAAGTGCTGGTGGTCTTTTTGACATTGCAGAAGTCATTCGCTGCTTTGGAGAGCCAATTAAAAAGCACGAGCCAAACCAAGTAATAACCTCACTCAAAGATGATGCGGATTTGCGTCAGTTGGTTGACTTCATGAGAAAAGAGATTGAATCATACAAGGATAGAGAAAAACGTTATTTAGACCAAATAGACCGCTTCCAATTGTTGCTAGGACATAAAGAGTCAGAAGAAAAAATGTCTCATGACACACTAAAGAGACATTTCAATGAAACACCTTGTGACAACAATGATGACTCAAGTGAAAGTATTGAAAATAAAAGCATAGAGCCAAATTCATTATCTCATGAAACAGTAACGATACATACCAGTGAAGCACCAAAAAACGTATCACAGACACATCATGAGACAAGAAAAAGCGTAGCTTATTTGGCCGAGTACTGAGTGCGGTATTCGATGAGGACTAAGCCCCCCAAGGAGCATTACGTATGAAAAAACTGAAAGAGATCCTACAAGGCATTGCATTTCTATTTATCGGGATTCCGATCATGATTATGGCCAGCTTTATGGATCAACGAGCCTTTAAAAAGGAGCAGGATCAGCGCCAGAAAGCCCAAGATCAAAGCAAGTGATTGTTCATCAAAACTTATTAAAACCGTGGAACATGAAAAGTCATAAAAAAAGCCCATTCGAGGGTGAATGGGCTATAAAACTTGAATCAACAAATTGAATTATAACACAATTTCAAAAGCATTGCGTATAAGAGATTTTATGTTAAATAATCAAAAATCCTTATAGTGAATCGTATATCTAAGGTTTTGGCAGATTTTTA
>NZ_JAYJLK010000067.1:0-7273 GCF_051948795.1 Acinetobacter sp. Lyrl_1 | reverse complement strand
GCAAAGCGTCTTTTACAAGATGAAAGAGTGCCGAGAGTATCAAAAAAGAGTGCTCAAGGGTTCTTATCTGAGGTTGAGCATATGAACGGAAATTTATCAAAAAAAATACATTGAAAACATATGGATATTGTTTTTAATTTTACAGCTTGATTTTTCTGAGTATTGGTTTGCAGATAATCAGTTTTTTAGCGCTCAAAAATGGGGTAATTAAGGGTGAAAATCCAACCCCGGGTTTTAGGTTTTTTGAGTGTTTTTTAGCCTAAAAAACAGCATTGTTGAGACGCAAGACAATAATCACGCTACGTTAAAATTAATTGAAATATTATTGATATAAATAATACCTTTTGTTGTTAATAAAATAATAAATTAAAAGCGATTTAATATGAAATTGAGTGTTGTTTTAAATTAATTGGAGAATCAGTTTTAAATAATGTAACCCTTTATTTTGGGTTGATTTTTTGGTTTTTTAACCAAATAAAAAGTACGTTTTTTCATATTATGTTGATAATTTTTAATCAATTTTATACATTGCTGAAGATAGAAACTGTATTTAAGTTGAATTAATCTGTTTTGATGAGTTAATGCTCATAAATGAAAATTCCTTATTCTAGCCTTTAGTGGCTTTGTTGCACAAAGCTATTCTTGAGGGCTTCTTTAGCAATATAATTTCCAGATGAAGAAGCCTGCACCTAAAACTTACCGTACAACCAATTGGTCCTCGTATAACCAAGCTTTAATCAAGCGAGGAAATATTTCAATCTGGTTTGATCCTAAGACCCAATGGTATGCACAACCACAAGGCAAGCACGGACGAAATCAAACTTATTCCGATACAGCGATTCAATGCTGTTTAATGATCAAATCTCTATTCCGTCTTTCTTTACGTATGGTCACTGGCTTTGCTCAAAGCCTGATTAAACTCTGTGGCTGAGCAGCCCCGAATATCAGTGATATTCGTACTCCACCCTCTGTAGACGACAAAAGCATATTGATATTGCGATAAGCTATCAGAAAAGTCGTGATGGGTTACACCTACTCGTCGACTCTACGGGTTTAAAATTTTTAGGTGAAGGTGAATGGAAGCGTAAGAAACATCAGCCTGAATACCGTCGGCAATGGCGTAAACTGCATATTGGTATAGATGCTGAAACACTGCAAATACGTGCCGTTCAGCTTACGACAAATAATGTCAGTGATTCACAAGAACTAGGTGATTTACTGGATCAAATCCCACCAAATGAGCGAATAGATTCTGTCTATACCGATGGGGCGTACGACACGAAGTGCTGCAGACAAGTGATTTCAGATCGTCAAGCACATGCAGTAATTCCACCCAGGAAGAATGCCAAGCCCTGGAAAGATTCTAAAATCAGTTCAATAGAACGAAATGAGTTACTTCAAACGGTTAAGCATTTAGGCAGAACCCTATGGAAAAAATGGTCGGGCTATCACCGTCGCAGTTTGGTGGAAACCAAGATGCATTGCATCAAATTATTAGGAGATAAGCTGACGGCAAGACATTTTCAAAGTCAGGTCAATGAAGTTCATGCGCGTGTGGCAGTTCTGAATAGATTTACGGAATTAGGTAGACCTCACACCCAAGTTGTCACTTAAATTTGAATGGATTGGGGAAAACTCAGCTTTTGAATGTTTATGCAACAAAGCCGCCTTTAGTTAAAACTGCTAATCATAAATATTCTAAAAATAGCCTAAGCTTAATAAGTGGTTCAAAAGGGGCCCAGGCCTTTGCTTTGTCAAAATCTGATTTGCCAAGCAAAGGCCTGGGAATCCGCGAATTTGATTTTTTGTTTTAATAATCCTCAATATTTTAATTTATTGAGGTCCTTTCATAGAATTAATGAGTAAAAAAAGTCTAATTTGGTTTGACCAAAGAAAAAGATACAAATATGATTATTACATTACAGCAAAATCTGTAATCGGGCGTGGAAACCCGCATCTCAACGTGCTAAAGAGTCACTTTTAGTGGCTCTTTTGTGTCTGCATGGCAATGCTTTATGGCAGGCCAAGTAGGGCAGTCTATGACTGGCCGTTTCGTTGAGCGGTATTTCCACCCCTATTTGGTTTGCCACCATCTCGTGGAAAAGATGTTGGCAAATTTCACATTGATCAACGAGATTACAATATGAAAAATATCATTTTAAAAGTACCCATTTCTCTTAGGTTTCTTTTGTTAGCGCTGACTGGATATTGACGGTCATTTAATTCACAGCTTTAACCAAATCGAACTATATACATTTTCAAATTTCGTACTTGAGCGAAAGTAGGAAAGTGTTGCCTGGAGAAAATAAGAAATGGGTTCTACACGACTATTGACCAATATTATTCAGCGTAAAGTCATGTTGCCAGAAGAAATGTCACCTTCAATGCAGCGTGACAATTTTGAAGTGGCACTGACTGATTTTGAAAAGCATCCAATCATCAAATGTTTATTTAAAGCGGATAACCAGCGTTCTACGGAATGTTGGAGCGTGCAAGAAATTGCAAACTTTATTGAAGATTGCACAGAAGATCAAAACATCAATTTATGCATTTTGTATTGGAAAGATATACACGGCAATATTTACATTATTGATGGAGCACATCGTCTTTCCTGTATCTATGCGTGGATTAATAGATATTTTGCGGATGAGCAAGTCACTCAAGCACCTAATTTCAATGATCCACAAAAACAAGATATTCGTTACCTCCGCAATTATTTAGGAGATCTCGCTGATTTTCAAAGAATTTGCACTGATGCTGAATTTGCAGAAAAAAAGTCGAAGTTAGAAGATATTAAAATCAGTTTCAGGCAGGTACTGGGGACTCCGGAAGATGCGCGACGGGTATTTCAATCTATTAACTCAGATACTAAACGTTTAGATAAATATGAGGAATATCACCTAAGAAATCGCGGTAGTGACGCGTATTATGCGATCTATGCCTGTTGTTATATCAATGACAATAAATCTAACCTAGAAGAGCTCCAATATACACGTTTAAATGAGTTGATTGAGTTAGGGGAGAGGATCCACCAGTTACTTTTTTCGACCATTTTATTAGACAATGAAATGAGTCATGGCAAAAAAATTGGCCTGGTCAATGAGCTGATGAATATCATTGCGGGTGATCAGATTCATAATATTATGAGTCTGAATCAGGGGGAGCGCGTTGAAAACCTAATGTCGCATCTGTTGACCATTCTTTGCAGAATAGCGACGCCTGTAAAAAATGCTGGGGTTCCGAGTTTGGGCTTACATCCATACTTATATTTTTATAAGGATCAGCGTTTTCAGATTACTTCTTTTCTTGCATGGTTTTCAATTGTGTATGAAATTCATGAAAGCCGCATGCAGATTCATCATCGAAAGATTAGTTTCAAGGACTTCACCCGGGTACGCCGTAGTATTGAGTTCTTGATCGCCAATTTCCCTGTGGCGACCACCGAAACGGTCGGCAAGTTCGGCAGTGGTATCAAGGGCTATGATCGGCTACAAATTGTCTATAAAGCCTTTATTTGCTTAAGCTTGGAAATGGAGGTTGATTTTGATGATGAGGAATGCCTGAATACCTTTATTCTGTCCATGTCTAAGGCCTTCAAGTACATAAACTTTAACGAGTTTTATGTCGAAAGATTTTTGGGTGGTTATGATGATGCAGTCGTCAAGCATGTGGTGGGATATGTGGAGTCGATTAGTCCAATTTCTCGGTCAAAGCCCAAGGCCTTTTCGGCATTAACCAAGAGTCTGCTTAAGCACAATTTTCTGGTGGGTAATCATAACTTTTGCCTCATTTGTGATGGATTGATCTATCTTGATTCTACTGAATCGGATCATCGGATTGCCAAAGCCGTAGGTGGGCAAGGTGTTCTAGAGAATGGTCTGCTGGTTCATCCCATCTGTAATAGAATGAAATCAGATCTGAGTCTGGAACAGATTAGAGCGGATTTGTTTGGTGAATTACTGTATTAATCAACAGAGCGATGAGCTCATTTTTGCAGATGTATCAATGATTAATCACATGATTTAACTTTTGATACATTCAGCCAATGTGGTTATTTTTAATTCAGTCCAGAATCACAACCAGAAACTAGCTGTAGTTTCTGAATGACCGTCAAGGTCCTTAGTTTCGCCCATAGATTCCCTCTGTGGGCTTTTTTTTGATCAAAAATTGTATAGATGCTCTAAAATAAACCTTTTAGCATTTCATAAGCAATTAGGATTAAGGCTGAGACCATCAGCACAACAAAAATGAGTTCCACTCTAGTTAACATATTAATTCCTTTTACTTTTCACTTAATTTATATAGCAGTTAAGTCGCAGCATCAATGACATAACATGACATGGAAAATAATTAAAAAGACAGAATTTGGATTTTTATCAGATCTACTGTTTGCATGCTTCAACAGTAGCTTTGAATGTTTCACTTAAACTTTAAACTTTTTTTAAAATTGAATATTTTTACATCTAGGTTCTAAACTTTGATAGAATTAATTAAAACTTTAGATTTCAAGTGTAAACAATGCGAAGCGCTAATATTCGACGTGATGGCTACTTAAAATTTCTGAATACATGGCAAAACCGTGATGTCATTAAAGTGCTTTCGGGTGTACGTCGCTCTGGAAAATCCACCTTGTTAGCGATGTTTCAACAAGACCTAAAAGCACAGGGTGTACAAGCCGAAAACATCATTGCTATCAATTTCGAATTTATGGAATTTGAAGAACTCACAGATTACCGTAAACTACATGATTATGTACTGTCTAAAGTTGATAAAAGTAAAAAAAACTATGTTTTTTTAGATGAAATACAACATGTTACTAATTTTGAAAAAGTAGTCGACTCTTTATATGTTCGAGATTATATCGATTTATATATTACAGGCTCAAATGCATTCTTTCTGAGTGGAGAACTTGCGACTTTACTCACAGGACGCTATATAGAGCAACATGTTTTACCCCTTTCATTCCAAGAGTTTAAACAGTGGCATATTGAAAATAATCCGATCATCCAACAATTATCCAATCGTGATTTGTATGCCATGTACACGCACAGTAGTTTCCCCTATACGCTTGCCATGACTAGTCAGCAGGAAACCTATGATTACTTGCAAGCGGTCTATGCCAGTGTAATGTTTAAAGATGTTATTCCTCGTTTGAATACTGCTGATATTAACTCTCTCGAGCGTGTCGCAAGATATTTGGCAAGCGTGACAGGCTCACCCATTTCCATCAATAAAATTAAAAATACCTTTGTTTCAAGCGGGGTTAAAATCTCATTTGAAACAGTAAAACGCTATATTCAGGGCTTACAGGACAGTTTGCTATTTTATAGTGCCGCACAATTTAAAGTACGTGGGCGTGAGTTATTACAATCCTCTGAAAAATACTATTTAGTTGATGTCGGATTGCGCCGGATTATGTTACCTGATGCTAATGCTGATCAAGGTCATATCTTAGAAAATGTGATTTATCTTGAGCTTGTCAGACGAGGTTATACGGTCTATGTAGGGCGGGTTGATGAATATGAAATTGATTTTGTTGCTGTCGATACTTTACAGAATTTAACTTATTATCAGGTGGCATTAGAAACGCTCAATGAGGAGACACTCAGCCGAGAGTTACGTCCATTACAGAAAATTTCTGATTCGTATCCCAAGTATTTGCTTACCTTAGACACGATAGGGACTGAAGCGAATTATAATGGTATTGTAAAAATGAGTGCTCTCGATTGGTTGCTATCTGAAAATAAGTAAAGTTGAGGGTAGACATGGATAATCTTATTTATTAATTAAAAATCAAAGACTTTTCAGCATCATTCAAGAATGTATTCAAGCATAATTTCTGCTCCAATTGTGATGGATCGATTTACCTCGATTCGATTGAGTCAGACTATCATGATTGATCCAGAGTCGCTTACTGAAAGTAGCGAGAATTGCGCTGGAGTTTCTGAAGGATATTAATTCCTTAGTTTGCCCATTCATCCATCTGGGCATTTTTTTTGATTAAAATACAATGCTGTTCTTGCTAAAAAATGACGGCACCCACCATAAAACACAATATTCCAAAAATAATCCAAGGCCATATCTTTGCCTTCGGTTGTTCTAAATTCTGAGGATTATATTCCGTGTGTTCTAGCGATGTCGGTTGTGGAACACGGGTCTTTTTAGAGTAAGGCTGGTGTTTAGAGTAAGATAGTCCCGTACCTGGAATACCGACACTGGTTCGCGTACCTTTTTTCCCAATATTTAGAGAAGCACCAGGTTTGCCAATGCTGGCACTGCTGATGCCTTTATGGGTCAGATTAATTTTAAAACCCGGGAATAATTTAATACTTTTACGAAATCTAAAACCCATATTGCTCTCATTCTAAAATTTAGCTCAATTTACGCTCTACACCAGGATCCATGATCTGCTAGAGATCTTACTTTGACAGCTATCATCACGATATTAGTATATTTTTTATCTGGTGATGGCTTTGTTGCACAAAGCTGTTCTTAAGGACTCCTTCGGCAATATAATTTCCAAATGAAGAAGCCTACACACAAAATCTACCGTACAACCAATTGGCCCGCATATAACCGAGCTCTCATTAATCGTGGGAATATTGCCATTTGGTTCGATCCAAAAACACAATGGTATGCAGAACCTCAAGGCAAACAAGGTCGAAGTCAAACCTACTCCGACATAGCGATTCAATGCTGTTTGATGATCAAATCTCTATTTAGACTCACTTTACGCATGGTCACTGGCTTTGTTCAGAGCCTCATTAAACTTTGTAGATTAGATTGGACAGCGCCAGATTATTCGACTATTTGTAGAAGACAAAAGCATATTGATATTGCGATAAGCTATCAGAAAAGTCGTGATGGTCTCCACCTACTCGTCGACTCTACTGGCTTGAAGTTTTTAGGTGAAGGTGAATGGAAACGTAAGAAACATCAGCCTGAATATCGTCGCCAATGGCGTAAACTTCACATTGGTATAGATGCTGAAACGCTGCAAATACGGGCCGTTCAGCTCACGACAAACAATGTCAGTGATTCACAAGTACTCGAAGATTTACTTGATCAAATTCCACTTGATGAGCAGATTGATTCTGTCTATACAGATGGTGCTTATGACACGAAACACTGCAGAAAAGTCATTTCAGATCGACAGGCACATGCGGTGATTCCGCCAAGAAAAAATGCGAAGCCCTGGAAAGACAAAAAGCTGAGATCTTTAGAAAGAAATGAATTGTTGAAAACGGTTAAATGCCTAGGAAGAGCAATTTGG
>NZ_JAYJLK010000066.1:0-7521 GCF_051948795.1 Acinetobacter sp. Lyrl_1 | reverse complement strand
CTTCATCGCACTTAGCATTCCAAATAAAACGAGCGCAACCCATCCACTGACTAAGGTTCAGCTTTTGATGATTGGTTGGATACGCTCTTAATTGGATGCCTGTTAGCAATGAAAATGCTCCTAAAAATACAATTTAATTATAACATAAAAAAGTGATTCTATAATATAAACTAATGATATTTAACGACAATTTTAACTTATATAGTCATATTAAGAAAAGAGCTGGCTCACCCTTAAAAGGGCGAGAATGCACTCTAGAATTTATTGTTCAATACAAAACTTTCATGAATAATTTTTAAATTTTGCATTATTAGGGTCTGTTGACATTTCATAAATGGCTTGCGCTGTAGGCTAAAACTGAGCAGATTAGGCATGAAACGCAGGGAATAGCGAGACTATTGCCAAGTTTCATAACGCAATCTGAGAAAGTTTTAGCCACATGAGCAAGAACAAAGCGCTGCTTTGTTTGCTGCGCAAGGGGACAAGGTGGATTTGTTACAACCCGTTCCGACCTTTGAGCCGCAATTTGTTATAATTGCCGCGTCATCTAAAACTATGGGTTGATTTCCATTGAAAATCGTTTTTGCAGGTACGCCTGAATTTGCTGCAAGCGCTTTGGCAGCACTCCTGAACACCGAACATGAGATTGTCGCGGTTTACACCCAGCCTGACCGTAAAGCAGGACGCGGACAAAAACTCACAGCATCTGCGGTGAAGCAATTGGCACTACAACACGATCTTCCTGTCTATCAACCTTTACATTTTAAATCATCTACTGAAGAAGGTCTGGCGGCTCAACAAGAATTGGCTGCATTGAATGCCGATGTGATGGTGGTTGCTGCCTATGGTTTAATTTTGCCGCAAGTGGTTTTAGATACTCCAAAATATGGCTGCTTGAATATTCACGGTTCTTTACTACCACGTTGGCGTGGTGCAGCGCCGATTCAGCGTGCTATTGCCACAGGTGATACCGAAACAGGCATTACCATTATGAAAATGGCTGCAGGCTTAGATACAGGCGATATGATGTATAAAACCCTATGCCCAATTACTGCCACAGACACCTCTGCTACTTTACATGGCAAACTGGCACAGCAAGGTGCTGAAGCGATTGTTGAAGTATTGGCTTCAGAGCAAAAATTGCAAGACTATTTGGCTGCGCGTGAAGTGCAAGATGAAGCCTTGACGGTCTACGCACACAAACTGACGAAAGCCGAAGCGCAAATTAACTGGTCACAAACTGCAGCCGAAATTGACCGTAATATCCGTGCCTTTAATCCGTGGCCTGTGGCGTTTATCCCTTTAGATGACACTCAAAACTTGCGCATCTGGGGTTCAGCATTATCGGATGAATCTGCACAAGGCAAAGCTGCGGGTACAATTTTAAAACTAGACAAACAAGGCGTACACGTCGCTTGTGGCGATCAACAAGCAGTGTGCTTAAGCTCGTTGCAATGGCCAGGCGCTAAACCCCTGAATCCTGTGCAAATCATTCAAACTCAAAAACTTCAAACAGGACAAGTTCTCGCATGAGCCATTCTGAATCAGGCAACTCACATTTGAACTTGCGTGCCCAAGTCATCCGTACGCTATTGGCTGCACAACAAGGGCAGTCATTGGCGAGTGTTTTACCTGCACATTTAAGTAAAGTCGCAGAACGAGACCGCGCCTTGTTTCATGAGCTGGTTTTGGGCACCTTGCGACAATGGTATGCCCTAAAAAGCATTACTTTGCCGCTGTTGGTAAAACCACTCAACAATGAAACCGTTGAAACCTGTTTATATGTTGGCTTATATCAAGTGCTTTGCACCCGTGTAGCCAGTCATGCCGCAATTTCAGAAACCGTAACTGCAGCCAAACAATTGGGCTATCAAGCACTCAGCGGTGTGGTGAATGCGATTCTGCGTCGTGTTTCACGTGAAACATCGGAATTTCAAACGGCTTTGGCGCAGGCACATGGTTTGCCAAGTTGGTTGTATAAACGCTTGAAAAAAGATTGGCCTGAACAATTAGAACAACTGACGCAAACTTTAAAGCAAACCGCACCTCTGACCTTAAGGGTTAATACACGCCAAATCAGCCGTGATGACTATTTAGAAATTTTGCAGGAACAAGAGATTGCAGCAGAAGCTTGCACCGTGTCTGAAGTCGGCATTGTGATATTGCAAAATGTGCACATTCCTGACTTACCTGGTTTTGATGAAGGCGTATTTTCCGTTCAGGATGAACATGCCCAACTGTGTGCAACGCTCTTGCCAAATTTAGATGGCAAAGTCGTGGTCGATGCCTGCGCAGCACCCGGCGGTAAAACAGCGCATCTGCTCGAAAAATTTCAGCCTAAAAAATTGATTGCCTTAGATCAGGATGCCAAACGTCTGTTACGTGTCAGCGAAAACCTAGAACGTCTGCAACTGAATCAAGAAGCGCAAGTCGAAATTTTGGCTGCCGATGCAACCACATGGAATGCCAGTGAAGCAGTAGACTGTATTGTATTGGATGCACCATGTTCTGCAATTGGAGTCTTGCGTCGTCATCCAGATATTCGTTTGCTGCGTCAATCTAGCGATGTTCAGCAAACGGTGGCATTACAGCAACAGATTTTGCAGCAGATGTGGCAGCAACTCAAAGTTGGTGGCACCTTGCTTTACATTACCTGCTCGGTTTTAAAAGCCGAAAATGAACAGCAAATTCAGCAATTCTTTGCCGAACATCAAAATGCCAAAGAAGTCAAAATTGATGCAGATTGGGGCATTCCACAACTGTATGGACGCCAATTATTGCCGCAACAAGGACGCGGGGATGGTTTTTATTATTGTCGTATTGAAAAAACCGCCTAAGCTATTTCTGTTTTAACGATTCTTCTCATTTAATAGCCTTTCCAAAAAAATAACCCTTGAATCAATCAAGGGTTATTTTAGTTAGCCAGTGCAATGCTTTACAGCATCGCACCCGTTTCAGCAAAATGCTTAGTCTTCGAGTTCATCTGGGTTTTTGATCAGGTGAATCATCGCCAAAACTAAACCACCCCAAAGTACCACTGTTGAAATAATCAACATCACCAATGCAGATGTATTCATCTTATTTCTCCGCTGCGTCGTGATCTTTTAAGCGGCTAAGCAATACCGCGCCAATAATAAAGAGCACTACGGTACCACCACCCACGGTGAGTAAAATGTGTAATGGATAACCACCATAGCCTTCTGCAAAAATAGATTTCAGGGTTAAGCCTAAAGCCACGAGCAATGAAAGCGGAGTCACGATGGTTAATAGGAAATTCCAGCCCCAACCCAATTTAATGCTTGAGTATTGGTTAACGTGTTGCTGCAATTCTTTGAGCAATGGACGACGGAACCAAGTCACCAAAATGATCGACAATAAACCACCACCAACAATACCAATGTTGTTGGCAAAGTAGTCAATGATGTCGACAAAAGTGATCGCGCTGTGGGTAGAGAATAAAATGGTTGAAACAATAGCTGAACCACCCGCAATGATGGTTACTGCACGCTTACGCGACCAACCCAGTTTGTCTTGGAACGCAGCAATGGGCACTTGCAGAATACTCACCATTGAGGTCACCCCTGCAACCGTCAATGAAGCGAAGAATAAGAAACCAAATAAATCGCCACCTGCACCCAAGCTTGAAATGATTTTCGGGAATGCAATAAAGGCTAAACCAATACCACCAGAAACCACTTCATCTACCGATGAACCTGCGCTGTACGCCATGAAACCAAGCGCAGCAAAAATACCAATACCCGCTAAAATTTCAAAAGATGAGTTTGCAAGTGCAACCACCAAGCCTGAACCAGTCAAGTTGGTTTTACGTTTTAGGTAAGATGAGTAGGTCAACATAATCCCGAAACCCACTGAAAGTGAGAAGAAGATATGACCAAAGGCAGCTAACCATACTTTATAGTTCGCCATCGCTTCCCAGTTAGGCGTAAAGAAAGCATTTAAGCCATCGACTGCACCCGGTAAACGTAAAGCTTGAACCACGAGAATAGAGAACAAAATCAGCAAAAGTGGTATAAAGATTTTATTTGACAGCTCAACCCCTTTTTTCACCCCGCCGTATAAAATGAACATCACCACCGTCCATACGATGACTAGACCAATAAATAAGGTTGGTACAAAACCAAAGGCTAAGCCTTCACCATTTTGTAAGTAGCTTGTGAAAAAGAATTTTTCAGTGTCTGTTCCCCATTGCTGACCAATGGAATAGAACATATAACTGCCTGCCCAAGACAATACGCTGGCATAGTAAATACCAATCAGCAAAGTCACCATCACCTGCCACCAGCCCAATGCTTCACTGTTCATGAGCTTTTTATAAGCGGTTGGTGGTGCTTTACGGTATTTATGCCCAACTGCATAGTCCAAAAACAGCAATGGCAAACCTGCGGCAAAGATCGCAATTAAATAAGGGATTAAAAATGCGCCGCCACCATTTTCATAGGCAACATAAGGGAAACGCCAAATATTGCCCAACCCGACCGCAGAACCAATGGCTGCGATAATAAAGCCTGATCGCGCGGACCAACTCTCACGAGAATCTGTCATAGAACACCTAAACTTCAGGTTATTTTTTGCTGCTTGTTTTTTAATTCTGACCTTTTATATAAATAACTTGCTTTTTCATTAGCTTAAATTTACTTTATATAACGGTACTTTAGCGCACGCAAAAAATATCCTGCAAAAAATGAAAATCTGGGTGTTTGCTTTAGAGTCACACCTTTTGAGCATCAAATTCTAAAGGTCAAACAGCGAAATATTCGGAAAATCTTGCTTAAAGTCTTTGCCCAATATTGCGCTTTTGTATGGCTTAACAATACTCATTTTTGAACAATTTTTCTGTAAATTCTGCTTAGAAAGATGCTTTTTGTATGCATTTTTTTAATCAAACGTTCAAATTCCACTCCATTTTGACTTGATTTTTTGGTTATAAGTCATATAACTATTTGGAATGTAATGTTGGTGCTATTTGAGTTGTTTTACTTTTCATCTATTATAGCAGCGCTGTAGCTTATTATTCACCAAACCACAGCGCTGTAATCAATCATCTCAAAATTCAGAGTTAACTCATCCTTTCTCTTTATTTATAACGATGCATCATTAGATCAGATACTTAACGCTTAATTACCAATAAACGCTCTTCCTGCATATCCCGAATAGCAGATTGAATCCCTTCTCGCCCTAAACCCGAATCTTTCACGCCACCATAAGGCATATTGTCCACACGGAACGATGGAATATCATTAATAATCACCCCACCAACTTGTAACTGATCCCATGCATACAGCATTTTTTCCAAGCTTTGTGTATAAATACCCGCCTGTAAACCAAAACGACTTTGGTTGATACGTGCAATCCCTTGCTCAAAAGATGAATATTTTTCCAAAATGGCAACAGGGCCAAAAACTTCATCTTTATAAACTTCCAAGTTTGGATCGACCTGTTCCAATAAAGTCGGTTCAAACATCACACCTTTCAGCTCGCCACCTGCCAATATTTTTGCGCCTTTTTTCACCGCTTTATCAATCCACTTTTTCAAGCGCTGCGCTTCAGCTTCCTTAATCATTGGCCCGACCAAAGTGCTGTCTAAATCAGGATCTGCCGCTTTAATTTTCTTGAGCTGGCTCACAAGTTTCTTTTTCAGTTCGGCATATACGTCAGCATGCACCAAAATACGTTGCACACTAATACACACCTGCCCAGCATGATTATACGCACCACCAATTAAGCGATGAATCAATGCATCATTCAATTCAGTATCGGGTTCAATCATCACTGCTGCATTGCCGCCCAACTCTAGCGTTACTTTTTTGCGTCCTGCGCGGGCTTTCATATCCCAACCCACCACATCTGAACCGGTAAAACTGAGCAGTTTAAAGCGGTCATCTGTCACTAAAACATCAGCTTGTTCACGCTCACAAGGCAATACCGAAAACGCACCTTTAGGTAAATCTGTTTCTGCCAACACTTCTGCAATTTTCAATGCTGAAATAGGCGTGGCACTGGCAGGTTTTAATACAAAAGGACAACCTGCGGCAATCGCAGGTGCAATTTTATGTGCAGTTAAATTCAACGGAAAATTAAAAGGACTAATCAAAGACACGGTACCAATGGGTACATGCTTAACCATCCCTTGATAATTCGCAGCAGCAGCCGTCACTGCCAACGGCAAAATACGCCCTTCATCTAGTTGTGACACCGCATCTGCCGCAATTTGGAAGGTATTAATTAAACGCTCGACTTCTGCCATCGCAGCCAAACGTGGTTTTCCACCTTCGGCAATTAAAATTTCGACCAATTCTTCACGCATGTTTTGAAAACGCTGCACACAATGCAACAGAATTTTTTGTTTTTGAAAGGGCTGTAACTTTGCCATTTCGGCTTCTGCTTTTACGGCTGCACGAATGGCTTTTTCAATACTTTTCGCATCGGCAAGTGCGACACGCGCATATAAATTTTGAGAATATTTATGCTGAACGGCTAACCATTGCCCTGTTTCTACGGCTTTATTGGCAAGATAGAGCGGATAATCGACAGGTGGATGGACATTTTGCATACTGAAATCCTCTATTTTTGGCGCGAATTAAGCTATATTTTTACAAGAATTTTGATTCTAGAAAATGTATGATGCGCTAAGTTGGACAATATTTCACATGATTTTTTGTCACGAGAACATACAACACCACACCATTCATCCCAAATGATGATGACAAAATACTAGAGTTTATATGCTTACATTACAACGTTTTGCTTTAGCATGCAGTTTAATTAGTTGTTCAGCGGTGCATGCCGATATTATTGGGGTAAAAGCCAGCGTAGATTATTGGAAATATAGCGCAGACTGGAATCAGGCTCAGTTATCACCAAACTTGGATGATGATTTTGCCTTACCCTTCAGTCTAGCAGTAGAGCATCCAGTACCATTTTTACCCAATGCTAAAATCAAACATGCCAATTTGCAGGCCGAAAGCGAGCAAAGCGCTGCTGGTGTAAAAATCAATCAACTAGATTTAGATTACTCAGACTTCATTTTATATTATGAAATTTTAGATAACATTGTTGCCGCAGATGTTGGATTTGGTGCCAAAGTACTTGAAGGCGACTTAAGATCGAATTTGTTTTCGACACAAGACGTCAGTGAAACTTTACCTATGCTGTATGCAGAAGCAGCGGTCAAATTACCATTTACAGGTTTAAGTGCCAAAGCTGAAGCTAACTATGCCAAAAATAGCGACAATGAAGTTCGTGATGCTCAGGCAGAAATTAAATATAACTTTATAGATGCCATTTTAGTCGATGTTGGTTTAAAAGCAGGTTATCGCATTTTAGATATTAAGCTCAATCAAGATTCCAATCAGGAAACTCAATTAGAGTTTAAAGGCCCATATTTAGGCTTAGAAGCACATTTCTAAATATTTGATATTTAAATAAATTTAAAACCCTTAAATTATGTTTAAGGGTTTTTTTATTCATTCTACTTTTCTTTTTTACATAAAAAAACACCCT
>NZ_JAYJLK010000065.1:0-7555 GCF_051948795.1 Acinetobacter sp. Lyrl_1 | reverse complement strand
CCCCTATCATGTAGAAATCCAAGCAAAGGAACAGAACTGCGTATAAGAGATTTTATGTTAAATAGATTCGATTAGGTGTTTATCTCTATACATCGTAATCTCAGCCTCCATTATAAAACTCAATAAATTCTGAGTTTATGCACGAGTCGTGGTGCCGTACATGATTTTGAACTATTCAAACGCCATTTAAATCAGATTCCTGCAGGGTGTTTTCTCCTTATAAGGGCTACCAAGTGATCTATACCGTGTATCCGAATAGTCTATTGCCATTAAAAGCAAAAAAGAAGAATTGGAATTGAGCATGTATTTGGGATTTTGAAAACCTTCAAAATTCTTGCTTAACGATATCGCAACCGTGGTAAAAGACTGGGATTAAGATTCAATTTAATTGCAGGAATCTATAATTTGGAACTGAGTAAAAATGACTTATGAAAAAGCTTTAATGGTGTTTTATGGAATCTAATAAAGGTTATCCTCGTTTTTATATTTTTGCTTGTTTAACTCTAATTCCTGTTGTGTATTTTGGTTATTTTGCCAAGGAGTATTTTCTTATGGAAAAAGCAAGAGAATATAAAATAAAAAATAAAGTAAATGTGGGATGTTTGTTTTTGGAGAAAAAATATCAAACTAAACATGGTATTGATAAGTTTGAGGTAAATATTGATGGTAATAAATATTTGCTGAGCGATGTTGTTGTTAAAGGTTTTCCATTTAAAAAAAAATATTATAATTTTCAAAAAGAAATTAGTAATGAAAAAGCTTGTTATAGGGTTTCCTATGTAAAGGTTAAAATTCTATTTTTTGAACGGAGTTTTATTTATGATTTAGAATAGACCTCTTAAATTGGTTAAAATTTAAATATTATTCAACTATATTTTATAATGATTTAGCTAATAAAAAATTAGATAAAAGCCATACTTTCGCAAGGGGTCTATTAATTTGAATGTTAACTTACCCTAAATTAACATAATACACGTTATACGAAGTTTTAAAACAGAGTATATGATGCTGATTTTTATTTATTTTTTAAATTTTAAAGCCTAGACCAGTGTCTAGGCTTTTTCATTTCTTATAACAGCCATTATGTTAAATGGACTACAAATTAACACTAAGATATTCTTATTTTTTAATTTTGATGTGAATTTTAAATGCGTGAAGATATTGAGATTCTACTAAGCTTTTCAAATATGGTTGATAGAATAACGAATGCTGAGGCGATACGACAACATAAAGAATAAATTATCACTGACTTTTTAAAATCATATTATGCAGACATGTATGAAGTTGAAAAAATGCATATTGGCGATAAACATGAAAATGTCGATATGTATTATTTGATTGATTTAAAAAGAAAAAATTTTGAAAAATATTGGCATAATCATGAAGCCTATTATCAACCATGTTGTGTTGGAAACATTGCAGATTTTGATTGGAAAAAAGTCTCTAATATAAAATTGTATGAGAAAGGAGATGACTTTCAACAACTATATGTAATTTCAATTACTTATCAAGGAATTTCTAAAGATATAAAAATTTATATGATTGAATACAAAGATGGAAAACTAGGTATACAACAAGAGTTTTTTGAAGTTATTTAAGGTTAAGATTTCCTAAAATTAACATAATACACCTTATACGAAATCAAAAATGGGAGCTTTAAGCTCCCATTTTTAGTCATTAATGCGCTTTTTAGCTTCGTCATAAACTATGCTATCAGCTCGTTTCCCGACTGTGATTAGCAGGATCACTACCTGATCATCTTTAACTTGATAGACAAGTCGGACACCTGCTTTTAATAATTTGATTTTATAGCAACCTGCAAGATCGCCTCTAAGCATATTCTTTGGAATATGTGGTTGTTCTATAACTTTGGCCAGTTTCTTCTTAAATTGATCTCTTATAGCAATAGGAAGTTTTTCCCATTCTGCTGTGAAATCCTTGTGACGTAAAAGCTTATAAGTCATCTAATGTGACTTCCTCAAACATCTCCTTAGGATCATTAATGCGTTTACGGACAAGAGCTAATAGCTCTTCATCTTCTTCTGAAAGCAAAGCTTTTTTGACTGGTAGCTTTCCGGTCGTAGCAACATACTCAAGAATACTGGTAAAGAAATCAGTAGGTGCAATACCTTGCTCTTTAAGGATGGAATAGGACTTTTCTTTAAGGGCTTCATCGACCCTGAAGTTAACAGTAGCCATCATATCTCCCAATTGTTTAATGTACTGGGAATACTGTAATGCAAATTGCATTACAAGTCGACTTCGTATAACAGCCATTATGTTAAATAGAGGAGGATACTTAAGTGACTGTATATTATGCTTATGATTAATCACTACTTAGAATAGAAATGCATGAGAAACATTAGAAATTGGGTTACAGAGGAAATACAGTCTCCATCGTCCCAAATATATCTATTTTTTTATAAAAACATATTTATCTTTATAATCCCAACAATTATTTTTTGGTCGCTCATATTGTTTTTGAATCCATATCTTATAACTCCTATATCAAAGCTGCCAATTCATCTAGATAGTCCTACTTTTGATATAAAACAGGGAAGAATGACATCTCTAATTTTGGTTGAAGATAAGAAAAAATACTTAGCTAATTGTGCATATTTACAAAGTGAAAATGAAAGTTTTTGCGAGATCAAAAAATTGAAAAATATAATAAAAATAGAGGGCGAAATAATTGATACTAAATCAGTTTCAAAATCTAATATTTTGATAAAAAAAATTATTTTTCAGAAAACCACCTCAAATGATAATTTTGTATTTATTACCGATCCAGATGGAAGTAAACGCTGGGAGAAATCTTTAGTATTTCCGATTTATGTAACACGTTTTTTATTAATCCTATCTATTCTCTTTATTTCATTTTTTGTCTTAAAAAGAAGTTTAAATCGTCAGCGATGTTAAGATTCCCTAAAATTAACATAATACACCTTATACGAAATGCGTTATAATTATCTATAGAAATCAATGCTGTAGTTTCTAGTTTATAGCCCGAACATCCCTGTTCGGGCTTTTTTTATGATTTTTCACGTTCCACGCCTATTATTTGATCAATGTTTCACAACTTTGTTCATATCAGTTAAACAATCGTGGTTAATCATAGGGTCTAAAAAAACGGCTCCAAAAGCCTCTTTTTTCTGGTTCAGGCTCTACGTGTTCAGGAACAGGAATTCGCTTGTTTTCGATTACTTCAGGTTCTTTAGGTGGCATTGCTATCGCTTCTTCTTTTGCTTCTGCCGCTAGTTCAGGCTGTACCAATCCATGATCACCAGATTGAGTGATTTGGGGTTTTGGTGCTTCCAATAGACGTTGCATGGCTTCGATTTGTTCCTGATAGAATGATTCACGTTCTAGCGATTGATTTTCTCTAAGTAATGCCTGATTTAACTGTTTTTCCAGTATGTCAACTTGACGTTTTAGTAAGTCAACTTCTGTCAAGTTTTGACTGTTAATTGATTGACTTTGATTGACAGTAGTCTCTTTTTTTTGTGGTTCCCCAAAAACTCTTAAGGCTTCTACAAAGTCAATTAAGCCATCAGATCCTTTAGATAAATTCCCTTTGTTTATATGTGCATATATGGCTTGCCTTGAATATCCGTAAAGCTTGGCCAACTCTGAAACTGACAGTTTTTTCATTATGTAAACCAGTTTTAAACTTGTGTTAATACTTGACTGTTAACTTAACAATTTCAATTAACAATGTCATTGAAATCCAGCTTTTCTGAGTAAAGGAAGTAACTCCCTAAATTTTTCAGTATCCAAAAACATGTCAGCAATACGAATAGCAAATTGTTGATAGCTCTCTGTACCTTGAGAATATTTGCTCATTTCAGGCATTTCAGAAAGTTTTGCTGCAAATAAATAACGTTGAGCATCTGTCATTGGAATAAATAAATCAGGTGTTTGTGGATCTCTTTTAGAGTCTTTTACTGTCGGTTTACTTCCCTTTTTCGACTTAAATTTTAATTCTAGGTGTGTAAACTTACGCCCTGTTTTTATCAGTTCATATTTAACTGAATAAGGTGATTTCTCATTGATTTCATTGATAGCAGTATCTATTACACGTTTTTTTAAATCTTTAGTAGCTTCGTATTTATCGAATAAAGCTAAAGAATACCGTAGATCATCTAAACTAATTTTACAGTAACCAGTTGACTTAAATTGCATCATCATTTGATAAAAGCGGAAGCTATAAACACTGCCAAAACTTGCAACATCATCAAGTAAAAATTGAGTGAAATTCGCTTTTAATTCACTAAGCAAAGGCAAAATTCGACTATCAAAAACAAGTCTAGCGACGATGTCATCACTACGTCGACCAAAAGGCAAAGATTCTAATAAATTATATTTTCTCAACCCATTTATATAATTTTTATAATCCTCTGGATTCGGATATTTTGCTTTTAATCGAGCATCTGCATTCTTATCAAAGCGTAATACCTCTGATAGCCAATGAAATTCTAAAATCCCTGCATTAGTTTCAATGAGTAAAGTCTTTTTCATTAAATCTTTAGTAGCGTTTCGAATATCTCTTGTTGCTTGATCAGCATTGGCACCTAACCTAATAAAGTCCTCTCTTGTAATGTAATACGCTTGTTTAGGGTCTATTGGTTGGTTTTTAGGTATTTGTGCTAATGCCGATAAGAGCAAACGCTGTTCACTAACACTTAAATTATATGATGCTTTAACGATGGAATTGTCCATTACAACTAGATCATTATTCACCCGACAAATTGTCCTTATTAAAACTAATTAGGACTTTTCTAACATTGTCCTAGTTTTAAGTCAATCAATAAAGGGACAACTTTCTTATTTGTCCCCTTTCACCGACAATCCGTCCCCCTTTCACCGACAATCCGTCCCCCTTTCACCGACAATCCGTCCCCTTTCACCGACAATCCGTCCCCTTTAATAGTCACAAACCCTTATGACTATTAGCTTTGAAGGGGGGCTAAAAACATTTAAAAATAATAAAAAAAATAAAAAAGGAAGAAATTAAAAAAACTTGTGGATAACTATCTACTGTCATGAAAAATTGCCCTATGTTTTCGCTACGCTCAAACTCTATTGAATCTCGCTTTCGCTCGATTCTTTGGGGCAATTTTTTGGCTAATCACATTGAGAAGTCCATAAAAGCAACTATGAATTCGCTTCGCTCATAGTTTTTTTCACTCGCTTCGCTCGGTCTAGGTGCTAATGTCTGCATGGAAATATGAGTTTTCTAGGATTCAAGGCACTTAAAAACGGTTTTTCAGGGAGTCTAGGCGCAACTTTTCGTTGTGTCGCTCGTAGACACTCGCTAATAAAATATTGATATTGTTTAAATATTCTTAATTAAAAGACAAAAAGGATAGGCTTAACGACCTCTACTAGAATCTTTAGCCTGTGATGAACCACGGACTAAGTCTTGTTGTGGTTCTTTTTGTGGTACAGCAAAGTTTGGATTTTCTTTATATTTTTCTACAAATTTGGCTTGTACCTGTGCCAATTTTTGCTCTAAATGCGGGTTATTAAATCTTTGCTCAAGCTGGTTTTTTAGAGCGTTATACGCCTGTTTTTGATCATGGTTTAGAGATTGATATAACGTATTAAAATCTAATTTATTCTCTGTCTTTTCATCAAAAAATTTTGATTTTTCAGACTCTTTTTCAATTTTTCGCTCGACTTGCCAAATATTTGAGGTGGCAGCAGATAGCTTGTTTTTTTGCGTGTCGAGGGTGCTTTTTAGTTTTAAATAGTCCTCTTTCCAATGCAAAAATTCAGATGTGGTGATAAGCCCTAAAAACTTCTCTTTAGGCTTGTTAGTTTCCATGTCTTGCAAGGTTTGCTGAATTTTCTCAATTTCTGCGATTAAAACGGCTTTTTCCGCATGTGCATGTTCTAAATCTTTCTGCAAGTGATCAAGAATGCTGTTGAATGGCTCTATTTTGCGTTCTAAGGCGTTTTTAGGTTCAATATGTACGTTTGCTTGTCCTGATTGCTCAAGCTCTCTTTGTGGGCGTTTTAGGCTCTCTAGGTCGCTTAAAATCTTATCGGCCAAAATGATTTCTTGATCTAGCCCTTTAATTAATTGCTCATTTGCCAGTTTTTCAGCATTTCTAGCCTTAATAGCATCGTTTTTCAGGCTGATTTCAGTATCTATGCCCTGTCTGCGAAGTTGTGTAACCTTGCTGCCTTCGTGCTGTGTGGCTTCAAGCCCTAAGCCTTGTGCCTTGTAACTGCGGTGATCGACACGTTCTAGGCTGCCGACTTGTTCCAGATGGTGATTGCATAACTCGGCAAACTGTTCTCGCCAGTGTTCAACCTGTTGTTTGCCGTGATCGTTAAATTCTCTTGTTTTGTTCCCTAGTTCCCCACGCTCGTTGATGCTGCGGGTCGTCAGTAAGATATGGGCGTGATGGTTGCGTTCATCGCTTCCACTGGCTGTATGTGGGGTATGAATAGCTGCATCCACCACAACCCCATGACGCTCTACAATTTTTTTACATAGCTCATCAAGCATCTTTTGCCGTTGCTCTTGATTGAGTTCTTGCGGGAAAGCAATTTCAAACTCTCTTGCCAGTTGTGAGTTTTTGCGGCTCTCAACTTTTTCTACTTTGTTCCATAGTTGGTTGCGGTCTAGCAATTCAGGATTTGTATGTTCAGGGGCATAGATTTTCTTGAGTTCCACGCCTGTTTTTTTGGTGTAATCCTGTTCCTTTCCCTGCCGTTCATCTATCAATTTTTCACCCGAACGATAAGCAGCAGCAGCTACGGCACTTCGCCCATCTGCTCTGCTAATGTTCTTCACTGAAAAATGATAAATTGCCATTTTTTCTTTTGTCTTTTTCCGTTTTTAAAAATCAACAATAACCAATAATAATTTTAGGGGGTAAAGGGGTATCCCCTTTCGTACTTCCAAACTAATGAAATTAAGTTTGGGAAAGTGCGCCCTTCGGGAAAACCATTATAGCTTAGGAAGGCATTGAATCTCAATGGCAGGTATCCTATGCTCTAATGGTTTTTTAAAAGGCTTTGGAATCAAAATGGGTATTGAATCTTTAGATCAGAAAATTGCAAAACAACAAGAGAAGTTAAACCAGTTAAAAGCGCAAAAACAGGCTGCTTTAGCAAGAGAAAAGGCAAAACAAAAAGCACAAGAAAGAAAGGACGACACTAGACGTAAAATTTTACTGGGTTCTTTCTTGATGAAACAAATGGAAGATGAAGCGCAGAAACAAAAAATACTCGCTGGCCTGAACCAGTATTTGACCGAAGATCGTGACAGAAAACTATTTGGACTTTAATGCTGCCAGCTTTTGTTTCCTCTCTTCAAAGTGTGCTTTAAGCCCATCATTAATCGGGTGATCAGGGTTTTTCGCTGCTTCTCTTTGAGCCTGAATGATTCTGTTTCGGGCTTCTAAAATACTTTCGGTCTTTTCCATGAAATTTTCTCCGTTGCTCTAAAAGAATGTCTCTATTTTTTTCTGAAATTGTTTGAATATAATAGTATTTTTAGATTTTTTATCCTACAAAAGCCCTTATTATGTAGAAATCCACC
>NZ_JAYJLK010000064.1:0-7727 GCF_051948795.1 Acinetobacter sp. Lyrl_1 | reverse complement strand
GATAGATGTAGAATTAATGACGCTTCGCCAACAAGCTATTCGACAGACGATTTAACCATTGTGGGCTAATACTCGAAAGTTGCATTAGGGTTTTGGCTTTTAAACCGACCGCACGATGCGTATTGGTCAGAATCGAATCTTTAACCGTCGCTTGTTGATACACCACCTGGGCGACATCTTCTGTCGATAAATGCACGCCCATGTTTTGAATGGTGGCTGCATCCATATCTTTCACCATTGCAGTTTGTACAAATAGCGGCATGACATCTAAGACCCGAATGCCGTATTTTTGCCACTCTATATCTAAACCTTCCGTAATGCCACGTACTGCAAATTTGGAAGCAGAATAAGAAATTAAATCGGCTTGTCCATAAATCGCAGATGCCGAAGACAGGTTAATCACCCGTGCAAAACTTGCTTGTTTTAAATAAGGCAAAGCCGCATGACAACCGTTTAATACACCATTCACATTCACTGCCATAGTCCGATGATGCGCTTCTATGGGTGTGTCTTCAAATGCGCCTGAGTAGAGAATTCCTGCATTATTCACCAAAATATTCAATTCACCTGCCCATTGGCAAAAATCGGATAACGCAGCTTGCCAACTGGCATAGTCTGCTACATCAAGCAAACCTGCATGCGCACGCTCACCCAATTGTTCTGCCAATTGCTGTGCTTGTGTGAGATGAATATCATAAATACCGACACGGTAACCTTGCCGATAAAACAATTGTGCGATTGCCGCACCAATGCCTTGTGCAGCGCCACTAATCAAGATACTGTGCATTTGAACTTGCTCCCTAATGTTATTTTTGTTGTGCATATCGTCCTTGCCGTCTGAGCATAACAAAAAAATGGTGCATTCGTGCAATAAATTGAAATAAGGAACAACCCATGCAGCAATTGCTTTCAATCATGCAACAGTTACGTCAACAATGCCCGTGGGATCAAAAACAAACCCCAGAAAGTTTGACTCAATACGCAATTGAAGAAGCTTATGAAGTTGAAGCAGCAGTGCGTTCAGGCAAGGTGGATGATGTACGTGATGAGCTGGGTGATTTGTTGTTGCAAGTGGTGTTTCAGGCACAAATGTATAGCGAGCAAGGTGCATTTGATTTTCAAGATGTGGTACAAGCCATTTGCGCTAAATTAATTCGTCGGCATCCACATGTGTTTCAGGCAGAACAGTTTGCGCAGCTTAGCGCAGAAGATGTCGCTGCCTTATGGAAAACCATCAAACAACAAGAAAAACAGGGTAAAGCAAAGTCACGTTTAGATGAGGTGAAACATGCACCCGCTTTGGTGCAGGCACAGCAAATTCAGCAGCATGCGGCACAATTGGGCTTTGACTTTCATACCGTGCAAGATGCGTATGGCAAGTTAGAAGAAGAATTGCAAGAATTACAACAGGCGATTCAACAGCAACAATCCGATGAAATACAGGATGAGTTAGGGGATTGTTTGTTTTCTTTAATCAATGTTGGGCGTAAACTTGGCGTGTCCAGTGAGTTGGCATTATTGGGCACAATTCATAAATTTAGAACACGCTTTGCTTACATTGAAGATCAGGCCAAATTACAACAAAAAACAATAGAAGATATGACTTTAGAAGAAATGGATCAACTTTGGGAGCAGGCAAAACAACAATTAAAATGACAGGTTTTGCGGCAACATGAATATATCGCAGCAGTTAAAAACTTCTTTTCGCTTTTTTTCTTTCGGATGGCAGTGCTGGCTTGCATTGCTGTTATGCATTATCAGCGCATGGAGTACAGCACAAAATGTGCAGTCCAGGCCTGCTCAGGTGAATGGTCACAGCTATGATCAAAATTATTTAAAATGGAAAGCGCAGCAAACCGCGCAAGATCAGCGTTTAAGCGCGACTCAAGCCACATCATCAAGCGCAGAACATTATTTAGCACGTCCTACTCAGCAAAGTGCGCATACAAATCAAGTGCGTTTAAATAGCGCTTCACTAGAACAATTGCAGCAATTGTCTGGGGTGGGCATGAAAAAAGCACAAGCGATTGTGGAATACCGAAAACAAAATGGAAAATTCCAAAGTATTGAAGAACTTCAGCAAGTCAAAGGGATTGGGTCTGCCTTATTTGCCAAGAATAAACACAAGTTGGCATTGTAGCTGCAAGCAGAATTTTAGCACTGCACATTGCAAAATTAGCATGTGAATCAAATTGCCCTTTGATTGTGTTAGAGATATGATTAGCGACATCTTATCTGTTTTACGTTCAGACGTAGGAGACAGCGTCTTTTGCAAACTTTGCGCGCGTCAAAATGTGGTTTATCTACCGCTCAATTACCTTCTTCCATTTTAGATGTTCTAGATGCTTTAACCAAAGCAGGCTATGAAGCCTATATCGTCGGTGGTGGAGTTCGTGACTTAATGTTAGGGCTAAATCCGAAGGATTTTGATGCCGTAACCAATGCCACACCCTCACAAGTGAAAGAAGTTTTCGGACGACGTTGCCGAATTATTGGACGACGTTTTGAGCTGGCGCATGTCTATGCAGGGCGTGAACTAATTGAAGTGGCCACTTTCCGTGCGCCACCGAAAAAAGCTGTGACTTCTGCGGCGGGGATGATTCTGCGCGATAATAACTGGGGCACAATCGAGCAAGATTTTGCCCGTCGTGACTTTTCAATCAATGCGTTGTATTACCAGCCACGCAAAGGCATCGTGTTAGATTTTTGCAATGCCGTAGATGATATAAAGCACAGAAACTTGCGTTTATTGGGCGATCCAACTTTACGTTTTGAAGAAGACCCAGTGCGTATGCTGCGTACTTTGCGTTTTGCTGCCAAATTAAATTTCAATATTGATCCAAAAATTCTTAAAATTTTTACGCCTGAAATGACGCAGTTATTGCGTGATGTATCGCCACACCGTTTATATGATGAGTCGCAAAAACTCTTTACGATGGGACATTTAAATAAAGTCCTGCCGATGTTGATTGAGTTTGGTATTTGGCGTCAGTTATTTGCCGACATCAAGCCAGACATCAACTCATTTATTGAACGTGCAGCAAAAAATACCGATCAACGGATTACGATTGGTAAAACCATCAACCCTGCATTTTTCTATGCGGTGCTGTTGTGGCAACCGTTTTTAGAGCGTTGTGACTTTTATCTTTCTAAAGGTGTGGTGGCAGCCGAAGCGCGAGCCCAAGCAGGTTTAGATGTACTGAAACGTCAGGCGACACGTACCATTATTCCTCGTTTTGCTGAAACTTTTATTCGTGAAGTTTGGGAAATGCAAACCCGTTTATTGCAACCGAAACCACAGCAAATTGAAGCATTGTCTGGGCATGCGCGTTTCCGTGCAGGTTTTGACTTTTTATTACTGCGTGAAAAAGCAGGCGATAGCTCGACTTTAGGAATGGGTCAGTGGTGGGATGCCTACCAGCTTATGAGCACCGATGAAAAAGAACGTGCGATTGCCCAATATAACCGATTACGTGCCAAGAGCCGCCGTAAAATAGCGCAAGAACCTGTTGATGTGGCACCAGCAACACATGCTGCCGATATGCAGATTGAACCCTTGGTGAATGAGCCTGAGCCTCGTAGTCGACGTGCGCGTAAAGCCAAACAGTATGAAGAAAATCGGGCGCAATTGACTGCTACAGCAAACGGTTCAGGTATTGGTGCAGATCATCCGATTTTAAAACGTAAACGTGTGCAACGTGATTTAAGCCAAGTGATTTTTGGGCCAACACAATGAGCAACATCACCTATATTGGTTTAGGCAGTAATTTGGGCGATTCGCGTCAAATTTTGACTGAAGCGGTGCAAAAACTGGCAACTTTGGGGCAAGTGCAGACTTCTAAACTGTATCAAAGCCCACCAATGGGGCCACAAGATCAGCCTAATTATTTGAATGCTGTGGTACGTTTAGATACCGAACTTGAAGCGTTGGCATTGTTAGATGAATTACAACGTTTTGAACAAGAGTCAGGTCGGGTACGTTTACGCCATTGGGGTGAGCGCACGCTAGATTTAGACTTGTTGATTTATGCTGATGCCAACATTCAAAAAGAACGTCTGACTGTACCACATGTAGGGGTGCTAGAGCGTGATTTTGTCGTCATCCCGCTGTTAGATTTAGATGCTAACTTAAGTGTCAAAGGACAATTATTAAAACACTCGCCATTGCTTGAACATCCGAGCTTAACTGTTGTGGATGCAGGCAATTGGGCAGGGCTATAAAGTTTTAAATTAAGCATGCGTGATGCTTTTTCCATAGAGGAATATTTTCATGATTAGTTTAAGTGACCTCAGAAAATTTAAAGCGGAAGGTCGAAAATTCTCCTGCCTGACTTGCTATGATGCAAGCATGGCGAAAGCAATGGAAATTGCTGAAATTGATACGATTTTAATTGGCGATTCTTTGGGGATGTCCATTCAGGGGCGTGACTCAACCTTGCCTGTCAGCGTGGCGGATATGGCTTATCATACTGCGGCGGTGCGTCGTGGTAATCAACATGCTTTTATTTTGACTGACTTGCCATTTATGAGTTATGCCACCTTAAATGATGCATTGCAAAGCTCGAAAGAGGTGATGCAAGCGGGTGCACAAATGGTCAAAATGGAAGGTGGTGCATGGCTCAGCGAAACCGTTGCAACACTGACCCGTAATGGTATTCCTGTCTGTGTACATTTAGGTTTAACGCCACAATCGGTGCATGTATTTGGCGGTTATAAATTACAGGCACGTACCCGCGAAGCTGCAGATAAACTGATTGCTGACTGTAAAGCTGTGGTAGAAGCAGGCGCGGCGATTCTGTTACTAGAATGTGTGCCAGCACAGCTAGGTCAAGAAATTTCTGCCTTGTTCCCTGAAATTCCAGTGATTGGGATTGGTGCAGGTGCAGACACTGACGGTCAGGTACTAGTGGTGCAAGACATGCTGGGGCTGACTTTTGGTCGTGTCGCAAAATTTGTACGTAACTTTATGAAAGAACAAGCGGGTGAAACTGCCATTTTGGATGCGTTTAAAGCCTATCATGCTGCAGTTCAAGATGGTTCTTTCCCAGCACGTGAACAAACTTTCCAAGTCGAGTTGTAATATGAAAACTGAAACCACAATTCAAGGCTTAGCGGCTTCATTACAGCCTGCACGCGCTGCGCGTAAAACCATTGGTTTTGTTCCGACCATGGGCAATTTGCACGAAGGGCATTTGACCTTGGTGCGCGAAGCGAAAAAAATATGTGATGTGGTGGTGGTCAGTATTTTTGTCAATCCAATTCAATTTGGCCCTAATGAAGACTTTGACAGTTATCCGCGAACTTTAGACCAAGACAGCCAATTGTTGGCAGAGGTCGGTTGCGACATTATTTTTGCGCCTTCAGTTGAGCAAATGTATGGTAACAAACCACGTTTGACCAATATTTCAGTGAGTGAGATTACGGCAGACTTGTGTGGCTTGCAGCGTCTTGGACACTTTGATGGTGTTGCGGTGGTCGTGACCAAATTATTCAATATGGTACAGCCAAACTATGCTTTCTTTGGTGAAAAAGACTATCAACAACTGGCAGTCATTCGTCAGTTTGTACGCGACTTAAATATTCCGCTAGAAGTGATTGGCGTGCCAATTGTACGTGCGGCAGATGGTTTGGCGCTTAGCTCACGTAATGGGTATTTGAGTGCAGAGCAGCGTCAAATTGCACCGACAATCTATCAAAGTTTAAAGGCTGCTGCACAAGCATTACAGCAAGGTGAAACTTTGTCACAAGTGTTAGCGAATATTAAAGCAACATTGACAGCGGCAGGCTTTGTTGTGGACTATGTAGAAGCGCGTACAACAGAATTGCAGAAAATTGAAGCATTTAGTGAAGATCTGGTGTTATTCGTTGCGGCAAAATTGGGCAATACACGTTTAATTGATAATTTGCAGGTCAAACATTCTGCATAGCTGGCAATAGAAGGGTTGCATGCCATGAAACGTATTTTGATCGTGACAGGTCAATCGGGTTCAGGAAAATCTTCGGCATTACAAGTGTTGGAAGATTTGGGTTATTACTGTATTGATAATTTACCTTTGGCATTGCTCCCCGAAATTGTGGATAAACTGGATCAGGAAAATAACTTGGAACAGTTGGCATTGGGGGTAGATGTACGCAGTACCCGTGCCGACTTGCAAGAGTTTGATTTGGTATTTGAGCAACTGCAAAAGCATGGTTCAGTCGATATTATTTATCTGACCACGCAAGATCAGGAATTGATTGCCCGTTTTAGCGCATCACGCCGTCCGCATCCACTCTCTAGCCGTTTTAAAAGCTTGAATGAATGTATTCAAGAAGAAAAAAACTTGTTGATGCCGATTCAGTTCCGCTCTACGGTTCATATTGATACCACTGACAAAAGTGTGCATGATCTAAAACACGTATTGTTGTCTAAGCTTGGGCAAACTGACAAATTGATTGTAATTTTACAATCCTTTGGCTATAAGCACGGAATCCCCTTAGATGCCGATTATGTGTTTGATGTGCGTCATTTGCCCAATCCACATTGGGATTTGGAGCTAAGAAAACATTCAGGCTTAGATGCACCTGTGCAGAAATTTTTTCAACAAAGTCCGCAAACCCATGAAATGTTTCAGGACATCCATCAGTTTTTAGAAAAATGGTTGCCAGCCTTTGCCGAAGGACATCGACACTACATCACCATTTCAATTGGCTGTACGGGTGGGCAACACCGTTCCGTTTATATCGTAGATAGACTAAAAAAAGCACTTGAGGCAAAATGGTCTATTCAAGTCTTACACCGAGAAATGAAGCACTGGTCATGATTGACACAACTGTTGACGTAATTAATAAACTAGGTTTACATGCACGGGCATCTGGGAAGCTGATTGAAGTGACCACCAAATTTCGTTCGTCAATCCAAATTGGTAAAGGCGACAAATTGGTTGATGCCAAAAATATTATGTCCTTGCTCATGTTAGGTGCAGGCAAGGGAACTACTTTACGCTTGGTGATTGATGGTGCAGATGAAGAAAAAGCTTTATCTGATATTCAAGCACTGTTTGCAGCAAAATTTTACGAGGCAGATTAATCGTGGCACGTCGACCGCAACGTTTTACCGAAGATGACTTTGAATCTTTAGAAGGGCGTGCAAGTAAAACCGAACAGAAAAAAGCCGTACAACGTATGGCTGCACTGGGCGAACAATTGGCGCAGTTAAGCGCCAAACAAATTCAGAAACTTCCAGTAGAAGAGCGTTTAATTGATGCTTTACTGGAATTGCAAAGCATTACTTCACATGAAGCGCGTCGTCGTCAGTGTCAGCGTATTGGTAAATTGTTGCGTAATGAAGATGAAAGCGTAATTTTGTCTTATTTGACACCGCAACAAGGTGCGAAAAAAACCGCACAGTTACAGCGTTGGGTGGAACGAATTATTAAAGACGGCGACCCTGTGATTAATGATTTTAGTAAAACCTATAAAGCGGCTGAACGTCATACACTGCGTCAGCATGTGTTGCGTATCCACCGTGATATGAAACAGGAAGTGTCTGCGGAAGAACTTGAAGCATCTAAGCTCAAGTTGTTTAACTATGTGCAGCAAGTGGCTTTATTGTCAGAAAGCTAGATTAGCGTACCTTATCTAAGAAGATAGATAGCGTGAGCTGATGATTGCACAAAAAAACGACTCATGACGAGTCGTTTTTATTTGGTCTTAATATAGAGATTTTCAAATTTTAGCCAAACTCA